>DASUSU010000234.1:0-4495 GCA_036374915.1 Acidimicrobiia bacterium
TGACAGCCATATTTGGCACCAGCGTCATCGCCGGTTCACCGGACAGGATCTCGAATCCGGCAGTGTCAGGCCACGACTCGATGACCACCGACGAAGGGCGAACCGAGCCCTGCAGGAGCTCACCAACCCCGTGCTCTACGCCCGCCAACGCCGCCAAGGCACCAAACGCCGAAACCACGATCCGAGTCGCCGTGGTCTTCCTCTCCCTCCCCGCCTGTCGAGATGTCGCGGTGGTCACAACAGCACTCATCCGACTCCAATCGTCACTCTCCCTCTCTACGGGAACGCGACAGCACCACCCAGGGGCTTTCGCCCCTCCCCAGCCAGCCAACAGTCCGAAAGTGGGTACGGGATCGAGCACGAGGCATCGGCTCGAAACGAAAGGTGGTCACCGCGGCCCTCATCGGATTCCATCGATCCTCGGCACAGCGGCAGTGACGCCACCTCTTCACCCATTGGTGCTTCGTCGGCCACCGACACCTCGGCCCAGGTCCTTTCGGGAAACAGGACCTAGGATTTCCGTGTCACTCCTGGCCCTCCACGCTTCGGGAATCGGCGGGGGGCGGGAGCATCGTTTGCTGGTGTGGGCGCTCACTGTCAGATCGTGTCCTGAGCCGCCTCGTGCCACGGGGAGGCCGAGTGTCGCGGGGACGGCTCCTGGCGTCCTTCATTCTCCGACCGGAACGACCCCTCGGGTTGGCGGCCAAGCGAGAGTGGCGTGGGAGATGTGCGGTCACGGCGTTCCTATCAGTCCTACCGTTCAGCACTTGGACAAGGGCGTAGACATACAACGGGTCCATGGATTTGGCTCCTTCCCTCATGGCGTCGACGGCCGGAATCGCCGATCGAAACTGGGTTCGTTCATCAGCCGCGACCATGACTGCAATTGCCCTCCGTGTCCAACACCTGTTGATGCGCCTTTCACGCATTTGGGTTGTCAATCGGAGGAGAATGCCCTGAAGGTTGGATCCAAGGCGGCCCGATGAACGATCTCGATCTCCGACTGTTGCGTGCCTTCGTGACCGTCGCAGAAGAGCTTCATTTCGGCCGGGCAGCTGCTCGATTGTTCATGGCGCAGCAGGCATTGAGCCGATCCATCGCACGACTCGAGGGCCAACTCGGGGTCCGTCTGTTCGAAAGGTCGACCCGTCACGTTGCTCTCACTCCCGAGGGGGAGCGCCTGCTTCCGCGAGCCCATCAGATCCTGGCGCTCGAGGACCGACTCTTCCAAGATCTGCGCGGCCCGGAACGCCCCCTCGTGGTCGACGTGCTGCGGGACGGATCCACAGCAGCTCGCGTCCTGGCAACGGCCCGGGCGGACACGCCGGGAAGTCTGCTGGAGGGCCGTTTCCACGGCGGGTTGGGAGCAGCCCTCGCCGCCCTGACGGCACATCGCGTCGACGTCGCCTTCGGGCGCATCAGCCCCAAACAACCACTCCCGGACCAGCTGACCCGCCGACTGGTCCGTCTCGAGCCACTCGGTCTGCTTCTCGCCGACGACCATCCCCTCGCCAACCTCCCCTCTATCCCGGTGAGCACGATCGAGGGGCTCACCATCGACACCAGCGCCGGCAATCGGGCGGCTCCCGAATGGGTGGAGTTGGCAACCAGCCTGGTCGAACAGTACGGGGGTTCTCCCTCACCCGAACACCATCCCGGGATGGAGGCCGTCGCCGCCGCCGGAGTGACCGAGACGGCCCATCACCTTCGCGCCACCCGTTGGCCGATTCTCAGCATGCTCGACGTGCCCGCCGTGCCCGGGGCGGTCCTGCTTCCCCTGGTTGACCCGGTGCCCCTCTACCCATGGACCATGGTCCACCGGCCCGCCCTGCGACACCCTGCACTGGACGATCTCAACGCCGCCATCGATCAGCTCGTCCAAGCGGAGCGGTGGCACGAAGTGCCGCCCTCCTTCTGGCTGGCACCCGGTGATCACGAAGCGATCGGGACCATCTGATCCACCCCTGCGGTTCCTGGACATCGGATCGCGTTCTGAACCAAGCGATCGAGGCCGTCGGCAAGGGGCGAGCCATCCTCCTCGGCTTGGAGCTCCTCGTGGCCGGCGACATCATCCGCACCCTGGCGATATCACCCACGTTCAACAGCGTTCCTGCGGTGAATACCCAGCCGGAGCAGGGGCTGCGCCGACGCCGATGAGCCTGAGCCGCGAACGAGGGTGCCGACCTGCGGTCAGCGCCAACCGAGTCCCGGTGCGACGTGCTTCAGGATGCTCTCCAGGGCGTGAGCGTTGTATTCGACACCCAGCTGATTGGGCACGGTGAGTAGGAGCGTGTCGGCGGCTGCGATGGCCTCATCTCCAGCCAGCTGCTCAATGAGGACATCCGGCTCGGCTGCATAGGAACGACCGAAGATCGCCCGGGTGTTCTCGTCGATGTACCCGATCTGATCGCTCTCCTGTCTGCCGACGCCGAAGTAGGCGCGGTCACGATCATCGACCAGGGCGAAGATGCTCCTGCTGACGGAAACCCGGGGCTCTCGAGCGTGGCCGGCTTTCTTCCACGCCTCGCGGTAGACCTCGATCTGCTTGCGCTGTTGGACATGGAGCGGCTCGCCGCTCTCGTCGAACTTGAGGGTCGAGGTCTGCATGTTCATCCCTTTCTGAGCGGCCCAGACCGAGGTGTCGTTCGACCCTGAGCCCCACCAGATCCGATCGCGCAATCCTTCTGAATGCGGTTCCAGCCGGAGCAGACCGGGCGGGTTGGGGAACATCGGTCTCGGGTTCGGCTGGGCAAACCCCTTCCCCTCGAGCAACTCCAGGAACACCTCGGTGTGTCTTCGTGCCATGTCGGCGTCGGTCTCGCCCTCAGCCGGCACGTACCCGAAGTAGCGAAAGCCATCGATCACCTGCTCCGGTGATCCCCGGCTGATCCCCAACTGGAGACGCCCACCGGCGATCAGGTCGGCCGCTCCGGCATCCTCGACCATGTAGAACGGGTTCTCATACCGCATGTCGATCACCGCGGTGCCGATCTCGATCCGGCTGGTCCGTGCGCCCACAGCCGACAGGAGAGGGAAAGGCGAGCCGAGCTGTTGGGCGAAATGATGAACGCGGTAGTAGGCGCCGTCGACACCGAGCTCCTCAGCGGCGACGGCGAGTTCGATCGACTGGAGGAGGGCGTCGGAGGCGGTTCGAACTTGCGAGTGGAGTGAGTCCGACCAGTGGCCGAACGAGAGAAAGCCGATCTTCTTCACGATGCGGTCAGTTTGGCGCGTTCTGATGAGTGGTGGTCATCGACAACCCCGTCCTGTGGCGCCGCAGATGGGACATACCCAGGCACCGCGAAGCTCGGGGCTGAAGGACGGTCTCAGCCGTACCGCTCCACAAGTGCGTTGCCGATCGAAGTCAGGTGGTCTCGCACACCCGGAGGGCCGGTCACCTCGAGCCACTCGACGAGGCCGGCAAGCTCGCCGGCGAGCGCGTACTCGTTGTAGCCGCGGATCACGACCTCGATGCGACCGTCGGTCGTGGCACCTCCCACCTCGAGCCGATCGCCGAGCACCATCCGGAGCTTGCCTACCCCGTGGCGCGCGCAGACCGCCTGGATCTCGAGGGGCGTTCGCATGCGGTCGACCTCGTCGGCGATCTCGCGCCAGCTCTCGGCAAGGTCGAAGTCCTCGGGTCGTTGGACGGGATCGTCGGTCAACTCGACCGACGAGACACGGTCGATCCGGAAGGTCCTACGGCCGGCATCGGTGTCGGCGACCAGGTACCACGTCGGGCCTTTGGAGACGATGCCCAGCGGGTGGACGGTTCTCTCGGTGTCGGCGCGTTCGCGGTCGACGTAGCCGAGCCGAACCTGGACGCCGCGGATCACCGCGTCTTGGAGTTCGTCGAGGAAGCGAGGTGGTCGGTGCTCGACCCGACTCGACCCCCATCGTTGCGGGTCCACGACCAACGACGACGCCGCCGCCTCGGCCTGCTCCCGGAATGGTCCAGGCAGGGCCGAGACGAGCTTGCGCAGGGCTGCTTTCACGGTCGGCGTCGCAGCCGAGACCGGGCCGGCAAGCAGGAACAGGGCGCGGGCCTCACTCGCGGTCAACCCGGACAGGTCGGTGCGGGCGCCGCCCACGAGGCGCCAGCCGCCGCCTCGGCCCTGCATGGAGTACACGGGCACCCCGGCCATGGCCAGTGCGTCGAGGTCGCGGCGGGCGGTGCGCTCGGAGACCTCGAGCTCTCGAGCGACCTCTGCTGCCGTCACCTGTTCCCGCTGTTGCAGCAAGAGGAGGATGGCCACCAGTCGGTCGGCTCGCATCCGACAAAATTATCACATAAACCGGTCATTTGGTGTCCGGTTTCGGTCGGCAGGATGGCGACACCAAAGACCCAAGGAGGAAATGCAAATGTCCAGTCCAGCCGACTTCCCCCGGCCCAGCATGATTTCGGTCAACGGCGTGGACCTCGAAGTCTTCGAGGCAGGCCACGAGAACGCAGGGAAACCCCTCGTGCTCTGTCACGGGTGGCCAGAACATGCGT
>DASUSU010000235.1:0-6243 GCA_036374915.1 Acidimicrobiia bacterium
GCCTTTCTGGGACGGAGTGCTGACCGGGCTCCACGCCTACCGACTGGTCATATTCCAGAACCTGCCCCGCACCGGTCTTCCAGAGGAGTTCGTCTCTTGGGGCGAGTACGAGAGGTACGTGGACATCCTGATCTCTGCCGGCCTCATCGAGGACGCCACCAAGCTCTGGTGGGACATCCGGCCCTCCAATCGGTATCCGACTCTCGAGATGCGAGTCAGTGACATCTGCACCCGCCTCGACGATGCGATGACCATCGCAGCGCTCTATCAATGCCTGCTCGGATTCCTATATCGACTCCGTCGCAACAACCAGAAGTGGCGCACCTACTCGCCGGGAATCATCGAGGAGAACATCTGGCGGGCACAGCGATATGGGATCGAAGGCTCGCTCGTGGACTTCGGCAAGGGGACGCTCGAGCCGTTCCCGGCACTCATGGAGGAGATCATCGAGCTGGTCGCCCAGGACGCAGACGAGTTCGACGTTCGGGACGAGGTGGCCCACGCAAGGACGATCATCAGCGAGGGCACGAGCGCCGATCGTCAGATGGAGGCATATCGGGCCGCGATCTCAGGTGGGGCATCGGAGACCGAGGCGCTGCAAGCGGTGGTGGACGAGCTGATCGTTGACACGCTCTACGGGATCGCGGCCTAGTGGGGTATCGGGTGAGGAGCCATTCATGACCCAACGAATACGCGTGGCCGTTCAACTTCACCCCCAGCACGCCGAGTACTCCGAGATCCGTGACGCGGTCGTCCGATCCGAGGAGATGGGGGTCGACATCGTCTTCAACTGGGATCACTTCTTTCCCCTCTCCGGTGCACCACAAGGCAAGCACTTCGAGTGCTGGACCATGCTCGGCTCCTGGGCGGAGCTGACCGAGCGCGTCGAGATCGGGGCCTTGGTCACGTGCAACAGCTATCGCAACCCCGAATTGCTGGCCGACATGGCGCGGACCGTGGATCACGCCTCGAATGGGCGTCTGATCCTCGGGATTGGGGCGGGCTGGTTCCGGAAGGACTACGACGAGTATGGCTACGAGTTCGGCTCAGCCGGACACCGGCTGGCGGACTTGAGACAGGCACTTCCCCGCATCAAGGACAGATTCTCCAAGCTCAACCCGGCGCCCACCCGTGACATCCCTATATTGATCGGTGGCGGTGGGGAAAGGAAGACGCTTCGCTACACCGCCGAGCACGCGGACATCTGGCACGGGTTTGGCCAGCCCGACCTGATCCGTCACAAGAACCAGGTCCTCGACCAGTGGTGCGAGCGCGAAGGCCGTGACCCGGGCGAGATCGAGCGTTCCTGTGGCGCCAACCCGCTGAAGCCGGAGAGCGGAGAAGACTACGTCGCCGCCGGGGCCAGCTTGATCACCCTGTCCTTCGACGGACGGACCGGGTACGACCTCTCCCCGCTCGGCGAATGGCTCGCCTGGCGCGATCAGTCCAACCGCGGCTAGTGCTCTGGCCGGCAACGTTGGTCGGGGCACTAGTCGACGGTGATGTCCTCCGTCTCCTCGTCCTCGGGGAGGGCGGCCCGGGTCAAGCGCCGGTCAGCCTCGGGGGAGACGACGGGCTGATTCCGACCCAGCCACCAGAGGATGAGCAGGCCGGCCATCCCGGCGAGGAAGCCACTCACCTGGTTCCAGGTCAATGCTCCGACGGTGGCGTCCCCGCTGCCGAAACGGAGCGAGTCGAGGAGGAAGCGCTGGATCCCGTACCAGGTCATCCAGGCGAAGAACAGCTGCCCGTAACGCAACTCGATGCGCCGATAGAGGAGATAGAGCACCCCGATCAGCACCGCGGCGCCGATCATGTCGTAGAGGGCGACATGATGGAAGATGCCGCAGAAGCCGTCTGATCGAACCGCTTCGACGCACTCCAACCGGTCGTGAACCGGTGCCACGTCGTAACCGGGACGGATCCCGTAGCCCCATGCCGCGGTGGTGGCCTTGCCCAGATGCTCGACGATGATCAGGTCCCCGATCCGCCCCACCACGGTGCCGAGGGCGAGACCGAACGAGGACATGTCGAGGGTGGGGAGGATGGGAAGACCGACCTGTCGCATCTTCCACCCGCCGGCGAGTATCCCGCCGGCGAACCCGCCCATGATCGAGAAGCTGCCTCGGAGGGGATGCAGCGCGTCGAGCAACGACGCCCCGGCCAGGAGTTGGGCCGGGGAGGTGAAGTAGCGGGCCCCGATCAGGGAGCCGATCAGGCCCCAGGTCAGCGCCGACTGGTACTTGAGCGTGTCGAAGCCCCGCTTTCGCAACTCCCGGGTCGCCAGCCAGGCGCCGGCGACGAACCCGACCGCGGCGAACACCCCGTGCAGCGAGAAACGGAACGGGCCGAGGTCCCAGACCGGGATCGGTGGGTAGCTGATGACGGCGAGCATCGGCAGAGGAGGGTAACCGGCGTGCCCGTCTTCGCATCCGAGCAACGACTCGTCGATGCCGGAGACTGGCCGGGTGCGGGAGCGATCCAATTACTATCCCCGACCGTGAGTGACCTGCTGACCGCGGCCGCCGAGTCTCTGAACGTGCCCGAGCCCCTGGTGGAGCGTTCCGCGGCGGCTCGGGCGACGGCCAACGGCACCACGGTCGACGACGTATTGAGCGCCTGGGCGGGAGGGGCTCCCGCCACCGCCGTGACGACCGCCCCCTCCCCGAGCCCGGAGGCGGAGTCCGGTCCCGAGCCGGCCTCGGCCCCTGAGGCGGAGCCTTCGACCGATGCCGCCCCGGAGCCGGAGCCGGCGGCCCCCGCCCCCGAAGTGGTGGTGCCGGCCGCTGCGATCGCCGTCGCCGAGCCGGAGGTCAGCCTGGAGCCGATCCCGCTGCGACGCCGGGTGCGCACCGCGATGCGAGTCGGGGCATGGACCGGCGCCGGTCTCGGGTTGATTGGCTTCATGGTCGCCTCCAACTGGTGGGCGGCGACCGCCACCGTCACCGGCGAAGGCCCGTTCACGCCGGTGATCCAGGTCGATTCGAACGGCGTGGTCATCGGCGCCGCCCTCATCAGCGTCGCATTCGGGGCGGTGATCGCCTCCCTGTCCCGCGCCGCCGCCGCCTGGGCCAACCCGGGAATGCAGCTGAGCAACTCGCCGTCGTCCACGGCCTGGGTCGGAGCGCTGATCGGCCTTCTCCTCGGAGTGGTCGCCGGGGCGGCCCTTGTCAGCGGTTTCGGCATCCCGGTGGAGGGAGTGGAGGGCGTGGTGCAGCTCCCGGTTCTCTCCACGATCGGAGTCATGGCGATCGGGGGCGCCGTCCTCGGTGCGCTCACCGCCACCGTCACCCAGACACTCGGCGTCCCGGTCGCGGTGCCCGAGGGCGACGACGAGGAGATCGAGACGGTGCGTCGCCGGCTCGGTGCCGCCTTCGGGATCCCGTTGACCGGGCTTCTCCTTCTCCTGCTCCTGGTCCTGCCGTTTGCCTGGGCCCTGCTCGAGTCGAACCATCTCACCTCGGGCGGGGCCGCCATCGTCGGCATACTGACCGCGGCCGGCATCCTCGGATTCGCCTCGCTCGCCGGGACCAAGCCCAACATCCGTCTCACCTTCGGCGAGGTGATGGTCGCCCTGATCGGGATCGGCACCCTCCTCGTCTTCATATTGGCGGTGCTGTTCGCCCGCAGCCCCCATCCCGAGGAGGCCCCGGCCGCCGAGCCCGAAGCAGCCGTGGTCGTCGTGGTCGCCTGATCGCAGATCGGGCCAACTCGATGCAACGCGTCACGTATACGTGACGCCCTGCATTAGGAAGGGGGTCGGGTCAGCTGAGCCCGGCCGCTCGTGATATCTCCGCCGCGTTGATCGCTGGGGAGAGGTCGCCGAGGGCGAGGGCGGCTCGCATGCTCTTCGCCACCTCCAGGGCGACCTGGACCTGGGCTTCCTTGGTCGAGGCACCGAGATGAGGGGTGAGCACGAGATTGGGGGCGGTGAGCAGCGGGCTGTCCGGGGGCAGAGGCTCGGTCTCGAACACGTCGAGGCCTGCCCCGGCGATCAACCCTTCGCGAAGCGCACCAGCCAGCGCGGTCTCGTCGACGACACCACCACGTGACGCGTTGAGGACAAAGGCCCCCTTCTTCATCCGGCGCAGGGCGTCGTCGTCGATCAAGCCCTTGGTCTCTGCGTTCAGCGGGACATGCAGCGAGATGACGTCGGCCCCCTCGATCAGTTGGTCGAGGGTGACCAGATGGGGGCGAAGCTCGTCGACCCGGTCGGCGGGAAGATAGGGGTCGTAGACGATCACATCCATCCCGAAGGCGCGGCAGCGCTCGGCGACTTCCCACCCGATCCGCCCGGCGCCGATCACCCCCAGGGTCTTCCCCCTCAGCTCCACACCCTGGAGACGGGATCGCTCCCACTTGCCCTCGCGGATGGTGCGGTCGGCCTCGGTCACCCGGCGCGCCACCGACAACAACAGCGCCATGGTCAGCTCCGCCGCAGAGATCGTGTTGCCGCCGGGAGCGTTCATCACCGCCACCCCGCGCTGGGTGGCCGCGGTCACGTCGATGTTGTCGACACCCACTCCCGCCCGACCCACCACCCGCAGACCGGGGGCGCGATCGAGGACATCGGCGTCGACCCTGGTGGCGCTGCGAACGATGAGCCCGGCAGCCTTCGCCAGCGCCTCGCCGAAACCAGGGTCCGAGGAGTCCTTGAACCGGGTCACCGCGAACCGCTCGTCCTCCCGCAGCGGGGCCAGGCCCTTCTTCGACACCCGGTCGGTGGCGACGATCCGATAGATGGCGCTCACCGGAGGACCTCGCCCAGGGCGTCGAGGAGCTGGGTCAGGTCTTCGAGGCGGTGGTCGCCCATGTGCCCGATCCGGATCGTCGTCTCCTTGAGACGGGCGTAGCCGCCGCCGATCACCCAGCCGCGCTCCCGCATCGCCCCGACCACGTCCGGCCCCAATATCCCCTCCGGAAGCGTGATGCAGGTGACCGTGGGCGACCGATGGCCCGCCGGGGCCAAAACACCGACGTCGACACCGTCGGCCCTCATCAGGTCGACCCAGTCGAACGTCGCCCTCTGCAGCTCGCCGTGCCGGGCCCAGCGTCGCTCCAGGCCCTCTTCGAGGATCCGCCCCAGCTGGACCTCGAGGGCGTAGAGGAGGGAGATCGCCGGCGTCGACGGGGTCTGGAACCCCTCCAGAGCCTTGAGCAGGGGAAGCAGGTCGAAGTAGTACCCCTTGTGGGTCGCCTGGGTCGAACGGTCGACCATCGCCGATGAGGCGACGGCGAAGGAGAGGCCGGGAGGCAGGGCCAGGGCCTTCTGTGACCCGGTGAGGACGAAGTCCAGGCCCCAGTCGTCGGTGCGGACTTCTGTCCCGGCCACGCCCGTCACCGAGTCGACCAGCAGCATGACCCCTTCGTGACGTCTCACCACCGCGGCTATCGCCTCGAGATCCTGAAGCGCCCCGGTGGAGGTCTCCGAGTGGGTGACGGTGACCGCGTCGAAGCCACCTCCGGCGAGTCTTCGGTCCAGGTCGGCAGGATCGTGGTACCCGCCCCAGTCCACCGCCCATACCTCGGTCTCGTGGCCGCATGCCATGGAGATCTCGGAGAACCTGGAGGAGAAGGCCCCGTTGACCAGGCTGAGGACCTTTCGCCCGGCCACCCCGTTTCTCACCGCCGCTTCCATCAGCCCGGTGGCCGAGGAGGTGGAGACGATCACCGGTTGCTCGGTGAGGAACACGTTCTTCAACCCGGTCTGGAGGGTGGCCAGCAACTCCTGGATCGCCCGGCCCCGATGACCGATCATCGGGCGGGTCTGGGCGGACAGCACGTCGGGGTGGACCTCGGTGGGCCCGGGAAGGAAGAAATGACCTGGCGGGAGGTCGATCGGCATTCTCTTCTCCGTACTCGGTTGCGGTCGCCTTCTACCCGTCAGCCAGGGTCAGTGCGTACCGCACGCTACCTACGAACTCCCACCCGACGAGAACCGGCTCCCCGGTCCGCTGGTGCTCCCGGAGGTGGGAGAGTGGGAAGTCGTAGTCACCGTCGGCGACCGGTGCGAATTCCATCTCTGCCCCTTCGACCAGCAGCACGAACGAATCGACCGCCTCGAGGGTCCCGTCCACCGATGTGACCACCCCCCGAGCCGTGCCCGAGGTCTGGGTGCAGGCGGCGAGCGCCAGTGTCATCACGATGATGACCGGGAGTCGGCTGCGCATCGGGGGTCCTGGTCGTCCATCGGCTCCAACCGTCCTGCCTAGGGGGCGCGAAGCGCAGCCTCGAGGCGCTCCC
>DASUSU010000236.1:0-2696 GCA_036374915.1 Acidimicrobiia bacterium
CCGCGGTGCTCACCATCGATCCGGCCGCCGCGGCTGCGCTGGCCGATTGGCTCCACCTCGGTTGGCGGGCGCTCGACGCCGTGGCGGCGGCTGCGTCGCAGCCCGCCACCGTCCAGCTCTGGCCGGAGCACTTCGACGCGGCCACGGAGATGGGCAGCGAGGAGCTGGGGCAACGGGCCAGCTTTGGCGCCTCGCCGGGTGATGCCGGGCATCTCGAGCCATATCTCTACGTCGCCGCCTGGTCGGAGATCGACCGTTCGAATCCGTATTGGAACGACCGGCACTTCAACGGGGCCAGCCTCCCCTACACCGCACTCCTCGAGGCGGAGGACCAGATGAGGGTCGCCCTCGACTTCCTCCTCGCCGGATACCGGATCCTGCACGGCTGAGCCTCCGGCCTTAGGCGCGCCGGCTGCTCTCCACGATCTCGGCGACCAGACCCCTCGCCGCGGCACGGACGATGCGGACGGTCTCGTCGTACCCGGCCTCGGGGCCGCCCCAGGGGTCGGGCACCTCGTCGGACTCGGCACCGGGGTCGTAGGTGCGAAAGAGCCGGGCCCGGGCTCTCGCCTCCCTGCTCGGGGCCAGATCGAAGAGGTCGCGCAGGTTGGCTCGATCCATGGCCAGGATGATGTCGAATCGGTCGAAGTCGACGGCGGTGACCCTCCTGGCCCGGCCATCGATGTGCAGCCCGGCTCTCGTCCCGGCCGCTATCCCTTCGGGATGGGGCGGTTGCCCGACGTGCCATGACCCGGTGCCCGCGGAGTCGACCTCGATCTCGAGACCGGCCTCGGCGGCAGCCTCACGGATCGCGGCCTCGGCGGCAGGCGATCGGCAGATGTTCCCCGCACAGACGGTCAGGATCCTCAAGGGCCCTCCCCGGCGAGACGGTCTCGTGCCGCCTGGACGTACTCGGGCTCGGTCTCGATGCCGACGTAGTGTCGCCCGGTGCGGACCGCGGCCACCGCGGTGGAGCCTGATCCCATGAACGGATCGAGGACGAGATCGCCCTCGTAGGTGTACAGCTCGATGAGCCGGCGGGGCAGGGCCACCGGGAAGGGGGCGGGGTGACCGACCTTGCGGGCGCTCTCCGATGGGATCTCCCAGATGTCGATGGTCGCCTCCAGGAAGTCCTCGGTGGCGATGGTGGGTCGGTGGGGGAGGCCCTCGGCCTCACGCCGGGCCCGGCTCAAGGCACGGTCGAACCGCCCCTTCGACGCCACGATCACCCGCTCGGTCACATCGCGGAGCACCGGGTTCTGTGGAGATCGGAACGATCCCCAGGCGCAGCTCCCCCCGGCGCCCTTCGCCTTCTGCCAGATCACCTCTCCTCGCATCAGCATCCCCAGATCGTCCTGGAGGATGGAGATCACGTCGGCCGAAAGCGACCGATATGGCTTTCGCCCCAGATTGGCCACGTTGACCGCCATCCGTCCCCCCGGTTCCAGCTTGCGCAGGGCCACCGAGAACACGTCGCGCAACATCTCGAGGTACTCGACGTAAGTCGAAGGGACGTGGCCCGCGGCGAGGTCCATCTCGTACTCCTTCCCCGCGAAGTAGGGGGGAGAGGTGACCAGCAGCGCCACCGACCGGTCCGCCACCTGCTCGTCGGTGATGTGGCGGGCATCCCCTTCGAAGATGACGTCGCGGACTATCGGGTGCGCCACCCTCTCGTCCGCCGAGATCGCGGGAGGGGCGAACCGCTCATAGAAAGGCGTCGAGTCGTGCGACTCTCGTTTCCCCGAGCCGAATTGCGATGTCGCGGTCGCCGCTCGCTGTCGTGTCATCGCAAGGGAAGTTACCCGCCCCATCTCCTCAGTCCCCGGCATGACCCCGTCTCCCGCTATGCTTGCAATAGCAAGCAGTTTCGGTCGAGATGACCTCCCCCGAGCAACAACTACCCCAGATCCCGATCCGGCTCCGCGACGGGTCGGTGGCCGAGCTGAGACCGATCGGTCCCGGGGACCGACCTCTCCTCGTCGAGGGGCTGAGCCGGATGTCGGAGCAGAGCCGTTTCGCCCGGTTCGGATCCGGGATCTCCAACCTCAGCGATTCTGAGCTGCGCTATCTGACCGAGGTGGACCAAGTGAGCCATGTCGCCTGGGGGGCGACCATCGAGGACGAGCCGGCCGGGGTCGGTCGTTACATCGTCGGGGGCGACTCCGTGGCCGAGTTCGCCATCACCGTCGTCGACCACTTTCAGCGGAGAGGTCTGGGCCGGGCCCTGTTCGAAGCATTGGTGGCGTCGGCCCGCGCCTCGGGGATCGAGGAGTTCAGATTCTCCATCGAGCCCTGGAATCGCAGCGTGATCCGGATGCTCCCGGGCGTGGACGTGACACTCGACGAGGGAGACGGCATGCTCAATGGGCGTTTCGAGCTCGCCCGGGTCCCCCCGAGCGAGCACGAACGCGACTTCGTCGACCTGCTCGACAGCTGCCGGCAGGGATGGCCCGCCCCCTGACCCCTTATTCGGTCGGTTCGAGCTGCAGAGAGGCGGAGTTGATGCAGTAGCGAAGCCCGGTTGGGTTGGGCCCGTCCTCGAACAGATGGCCGAGATGCCCGCCGCAGTTGGCGCATTTCACCTCGGTCCGGATCATCCCGTGGGACAGGTCCCTGGACTCCTCGATCTTCTCCGGATCCAGCGCCTGATAGAAGCTGGGCCATCCCGAGGCGGAGTCGAACTTGGCATCGCTGGA
>DASUSU010000237.1:0-2323 GCA_036374915.1 Acidimicrobiia bacterium
CCCGGTCATCGCCTCGGCCATCGGCGGCGGGTTCACCGAGACCGTCGAGGAGTTCGTCGGGGGCCTACGGGCCTGAAGCCGCCTCATCCTCGAGCGAGGCCAGCTCCTCGGCGACCTGTCTCGCTTCTTCCCTGCCCCCGCTGGCGATCTGGGCCCGGTCGGTGATCAGGGTGACCTGGTTGTCGAGGACCTGGATGAAGCCGCCGTGGACCCCGATCGTGGTCCGGGTCCCGTCCTCGGCCTCGACCACGACCACTCCGGTTACCAACGCCCCCATCAGGGGCTCGTGGTTGGCCATGATCCCGATCTCGCCGTCCGGGGTCTTGGCCAGCACGAAGGTGGCCTCACCACTCCACACGGTGGCCTCGGGGGAGACGACGTCGACCTGGAAGGTGGCGGCCATGGCTCAGTGGCGGCTCAGGCCGCGGTGTCCTTGGTCAGCTCTGCCGCTCGCCGCTCCACGTCCTCACGTCCTCCGACCATGTAGAACGCCTGCTCCGGGTACTGGTCCATCTCGCCGTCCAGCACCGCCTTGAAGGCGGCGATGGTCTCCTCGAGCGGCGTGTAGATGCCGGGCTGGCCGGTGAACTGCTCGGCCACGAACATGGGTTGGGCGAAGAAGCGCTGGATGCGCCGGGCCCGGCCCACGATCAGCTTGTCCTCTTCGGAGAGCTCGTCGATGCCGAGGATGGCGATGATGTCCTGCAGGTCCTTATACCTCTGCAGGACTCGCTGCACCTCGATCGCCACCGTGTAGTGCTCCTCCCCCACGATCTGGGGGTCGAGGGCGCGGCTGGTCGAGTCGAGCGGGTCGACGGCCGGGTAGATGCCGAGGGCGGTGAGGGGCCGGGAGAGCACCGTGGTGGCGTCCAGATGGGCGAAGGCGGTGTGCGGGGCGGGGTCAGTGATGTCGTCGGCCGGGACGTAGATCGCCTGCAGCGACGTGATCGACCGGCCCTTCAGGGAGGTGATTCGCTCCTGGAGGAAGCCCATCTCGTCGGCCAGGGTGGGCTGGTAGCCCACCTCCGAGGGCATCCGCCCGAGCAACGTGGACACCTCGGAACCGGCCTGGGTGAAACGGAAGATGTTGTCGATGAACAAGAGAACGTCCTGACGCTGCACATCGCGGAAGTACTCAGCCATGGTCAGGGCGGAGAGGGCGACGCGAAGACGGACTCCGGGCGGCTCGTCCATCTGGCCGAAGACCAGGGCCGCCTTGTCGATGACCCCGGTCTCCTTCATCTCCAGGTAGAGGTCGTTGCCCTCACGGGTCCTCTCCCCCACCCCGGCGAACACCGAGACACCGCCGTGCTGGGTGGCGACCCGGTTGATCATCTCCTGGATCAGCACCGTCTTGCCGACGCCGGCACCGCCGAAGAGCCCGATCTTCCCACCCTGGAGGTAGGGGCTGATCAGGTCGAGGACCTTGATCCCGGTCTCGAACACGGTCTTCTGCGGCTCCACGTCCTCGAATGCGGGCGGGGTGCGGTGGATCGGCCAGCGCGGCTCGGAGAAGTCCTGGTCGGGGGCGTCGAGCGAGTCGCCCCAGACGTTGAAGATGTGACCCAGGGTCTGGTCCCCGACCGGGACCGTGATCGGCCCCCCGGTGTTGTGCACCACCGCGCCACGAGTGAGCCCGTCGGTGGGGGCGAGGGCGATCGCCCGCACCTTGCTCCCCCCGAGATGCTGGGCGACCTCGGCGATGACCCTTCGCTCGTCGTCCCCCAACTTGAACTCGACGGTTATGGCGTGGAGGATCTCGGGCAGCCCCTCCGGCGGGAACTCGACGTCGATGACCGGACCGGCCACCTTGACGATCCGCCCCACGGGCAGTGCTTCAGCCATGGCTCAATCTCCTCTGGTGATCGTCCAAATACCAAGTACCAAGTACCAAGAACTAACTCCTTCCCTCGGCCAGGGCCTCGGCCCCACCCACTATCTCGGCGATGGCGGTGGTGATCTCGGCCTGGCGGGCCCGGTTGGCCTGGACCCGGAGCACCCGGATCAGCTCCTCGGCATTGTCGGTGGCCGCCTTCATCGCCCGGCGCCGGGCGCTGTGCTCCGAGGCGGAGGCCTCGAGCAGGATGTTGAAGATGGTGGCCTCCACATAACGGGGAAGAAGACGGTCGAGGATCTCTTCGGGCGACGGCTCGTATTCGTAGGACACGCGTTGCTCCCGCTCCGACTCCGCGGCTTGGGGCGGGGTGATCGGAAGCAGGTCGAGACGGGTGGGCACCTGGGTCATCGCCGACTGGGACCTGGTGAAGAACACCTCGAGCGCGTCGATCTGCCCGGTGGCGAATGCGGCGAGGGCGGTGTTGGC
>DASUSU010000238.1:0-13993 GCA_036374915.1 Acidimicrobiia bacterium
TCATGTTCGAAGGCGACACCGAGCGGGACACAGAGGAATTGAGGTCGGCTCTTCTCGACTACGCCCGCACCGGGGTCGCCGAGGAGGACTGGGCCTGGGTCGAGGTGTTCGACGGCCGGCTCGCCTTCATCGCCGCCGACCAGCCCGAGGTGGGAGAGGCCATCCTCGCCTCGGTCGGGGGTTGATGGCCGGGGCACGGGCCCCTTCCTCCCCGGCCGCCGATCACCTACCGTCGCAGCCATGGAGCAGGTCGGTCTGTCGTCACCTGGTTGGCAGATGAGCGGATTCCTGGCTCGCACCTTCCTCGACCGACTTCTCGGGTTGCGACGTGCTCCTCCCGGCTCGGCCCTGGTGATGCGTGCCCGCAGCGTTCATGGCTTCGGCATGCGCCAAGCGATCCCGGTCATCGGTCTCGACGCAGATATGAGGGTGGTGTCGACCAGAACGCTCCGGCCCAACCGGGTCATCGTGGTTCCCCCAGCCCGGCTCCTGGTCGAGTTGCCCCCGGGCCGGCCGATGCCCCGCATCGGAGACCGGGTCGAGGTGACCCGTGATTGACGGGGGCCGGCTGGTGGTGTGTGCCACCCCGATCGGGAACCTCGGTGACGTCTCGGATCGTCTCCGCGACACGTTGCGGACGGCGGATGTGGTCTATGCCGAGGACACCAGACGCACCTCCATCCTCCTCCAGCACGTAGGGGCTACACCCCAGATCAGGTCGCTGTTCGTTGGCAACGAGATGAGCCGGACCCAGGACCTGCTCGACGCGCTCGGCGAGGGGCTCATCGTCGCCCTGGTCAGCGACGCCGGCATGCCGGCCGTCTCGGACCCCGGCGCCGAGGCGGTGCGACAGGCCCGTGACGCCGGTTACCCGGTGACGGTCGTACCAGGGCCGTCGGCGGTGACCACCGCGGTCGCCCTGGCCGGTTTCGGGGCGGATCGGTTCGTCTTCGAGGGCTTTCTCCCTCGCAAGGGCCGGGATCGCTCCGACCGTCTGGCCGGGCTCGCCACCGAGGACCGGCCCGTGGTCCTCTTCGTCAGCCCGCACCGTCTGGTCCCGGACCTGGAGTCGATCGCCAACGTCACCGGCCCCGAGCGTGAGGTCGCGATCACCAGGGAGCTGACCAAGCTCCACGAAGAGGTCTGGGTGGGCCCGGTCGGCGCCGCGATCGAAGAGTGGCTGTCCCGGGAGGCGAAGGGCGAGTTCACGGTGGTGGTGGCGCCGGGCCCGGTGGAGAAGCCGCCGCTGGAGGTGGTCATCGCCGAGGCGAAGGATCTCGTGGCCGCCGGATCGTCGCCCTCAGAGGCGGCGAAGCGGGTAGCCGGGGCCACCGGGGTGTCCCGGCGGTCGATCTACCAGGCTCTGATCGGGGATCAGGAAACCAGTTGAGCCCGGCAGGAGGCGCAGATCCCCTTGCCCTTGAACTGGCTGACCTTGGTCTCCGACCCGCAAAAGGTGCAAGTGTCGGTCAGCTTGCGCAGGACGATGGAGCCACCTTCAACGGCGATGAAGAGATGGTCCCCCTCCCTGATGTTGAACAGTCTTCTCGTCTCGGCCGGGATCACTATGCGTCCCAGGTCGTCGATCTTGCGGGCGATGCCAGTTTCCATATCAACCTCACCTCCCCTCGCCGAGACTACCCATGGGGTCCTCACCGATGCCGGGTACCGTCCCCGCGATGGGATGGGTCGACACTCACTGCCATCTCCAACTCGACGAGCGGGGGGCCGAGCCGTTGTTGTCCCGCGCCGTCGAGGTCGACTGGGTCGTGGTGCCCGGTGTCGACCTCGATAGCTCGAAGAGGTCAGCCCACCTGGCCGGATTGCACCCGGGACGGGTCCTCCCCACCGCCGGCCTCCACCCTCACGACGCGGGGAAGTGGGCGACGGAGGGCCCGGTGATCACCGAGATGGCAGCCGATGCAGCGGCGGTGGGGGAGACCGGGCTCGACTTCTATCGGGATCTCTCCCCGCGCCGGGAGCAGATCGCCTCGTTCCGGGCCCAGATCGGCCTCGCCATCGACCTGGGCAAACCGATCATCGTCCATTGCCGTGATGCTTTCGCAGAAGTGTTCTCGATCATCGAGGGCACCGGGGTGGCACCGCAGACGGTTCTGCACTGCTGGACCGGGGGCCCGCGATGGACCCGTCGTTTCCTCGACCTGGGTGTGATGTTCTCCTTCGCCGGCCCGGTCGCCTTCGAGACCGGTGACACGGTCAGGCTGGGGGCGGCCCGGGTTCCTCCCGAGCGTGCCATGGTCGAGACCGACACTCCCTACCTGGCCCCGCCTCCGCATCGAGGGGAGCCGAACGAGCCGGCCTGGGTGGCCCTGGTCGGGGCGGCGCTGGCCCGGGTCTGGGACGTGCCGGTCGGGGACGTCGCCCGGATCACCTCCGCCAACGCGGCCCGTCTGTTCGGGCGATGACGGCCCAGTCCCGCTCCAGGATCGCCGGGTTGCTCCGGGAGCACGGGCTCTCGCCGTCGCGGCGCCTCGGCCAGCACTTCCTCGCCGACCCCAACATCACGAGGAGGATCGTGACGTTGGCCGGGGTCGGACCTGGGGCGCTGGTGGTCGAGGTCGGCGCCGGGACGGGGAGCTTGACCCGCGCCCTGGCCGCTGCCGGCGCTCACGTCGTGGCGTACGAGATCGATGCCGGTCTGATAGCGGTGCTCGAGGAGGAGACCCGTGGGCTCGACGTCGAGCTTCGATTCCTCGACGTGGTCACGGCGGATCTGGCCGCCGACCTGGCCGGGGAGGGATGGATCATGGTGGCCAACCTCCCCTACAACGTGGGGACACCGGTCCTTCTCGACGCATTGCGCCGGGTGCCACAGATCGTGAGATTCGTGGTGATGGTGCAACGCGAGGTGGCGCAGCGTCTCCTCGCCGGTCCCGGCGACCCCCACTACGGCATCCCGTCGGTGGTGGCGGGGATTCACACCCGGAGCCGGCCCGGCTTCCGGGTTCCGCCCCATGTCTTCTTCCCGCCGCCCAAGGTGGAGTCGGCGGTGGTGGTCCTGGACCGGGTCCCGGCGCCGGACGGCGCGGAACGGGCGATCGAGATCGCGGCTGTGGCGTTCAACCAACGGCGCAAGATGCTCCGGCGGTCACTCGGCGAGATCTTCGACGACCCGATCGCCGTGCTCGAGCATGCCGGGATCGACCCGACCGCCCGAGCCGAGGACCTCTCCCCTGCCGATTACCTGAGGCTGGCCCGCCGATGACGACATACCAATCCCCGGCCAAGTTGAACCTCGCCCTCCTGGTGGGAACGCGGCGCGCCGACGGCTACCACCCGATCGAGTCGCTGGTGCAGACGATCGACTGGCTCGACATCCTCGAAGTCGACGAAGCCGACGAAGACGTGTTGGTGGTAGAAGGGGCCGATCTCGACCCGGAGGACAATCTGGTGACCCGGTCCCTCCATGCGCTGCGGGCCAAGGGCCGGGTGCCGCCTCTCCACGTCCGGCTCGACAAGAGGATCCCCGCCGGCGCCGGTCTGGGCGGGGGCAGCTCCAACGCCGCCGCCACCCTGGCCGCGGCATGCGAGTTGGCGAGACTCCCACGGTCGATGGCGGAGGAGGCCGGGCCTTCCCTCGGCTCAGACGTCACTCTCTTCTTCACCGGCGGGACCCTGCTCGTCTCCGGGGTGGGGGAGTCGGTCGAGGCGCTGCCCCCGCTGGCCGGGTTTGCGGTGGCGGTGGCGGTCCCCCCTTTCCAGCTGTCCACCCCCGAGGTGTACCGAAAGTGGGACGAGCTCGAGGGACCGAGCGGCGAGGAGATGATCCCCAGGCTTCTTCCCCCTCTGCTTCGAGACGGGATGCCGATCCGCAATGACCTGACCCCGGCCGCCTTCGATCTGGAGCCGGAACTTGCCGACTTCATGGCCGATCTGCGAGCACACTGGGGGGTGCAGGTGGCCATGACCGGATCGGGATCGGCCTGCTTCGCGTTCTTCCCGGATCTCGACGAGGCGTCCGACGCCGCCGCCGCGGTCTCGAGCAGTTGCCGGGCTGCGGTCGGGGCCGGGCTCAGGCCAGTGGGGGTGGCTCGGGCAGACCGGTAGGGCTCATCCGGCGAGCAGCCGCACCATGGCCTCGTCGACCTCGACACCGAGGCCGGGCCCGGTCGGCACCCGGAATTGGCCGGCATCCACGGTGATAGGGGTCTCGCTGACGTCCTGGATCACTCCCTGATTGGCAGGGCTGCATCCGAAGTCGACCCGGTCCATGGCGGCGGCGCAGTGCAGGTTGGCCGCCGCCGAGATCGACGACTCGATCACCTTCCCCGCCAGGTTGATGCCGAGGCCCCCGGCGGAGCAGATGGCGGCGCCGCGCATCACCCCGGTCATCCCCCCGTGCTTGATCAGCTTCAGGCTCACCCCGCCCATCGCGGTGCCCAGGAAGCCGATCACGGCAGCCAGACTGCCGGCGCTCTCATCGGCGCACAGCTTCACCGGCGACGACTCCGCCAGTCGGATCAGGGCGTCACGGTCGGCCCTGGGAACCGGCTGCTCGATGAAGCGGATCCGCTCGCCGTCGAGCCGGGAGAGAAACGACCGGGACTCTTCCTCGCTCCAGGCCTCGTTCACGTCGCCGCACACCACGCCATCACCCCCGACCAGCTCGACCGCCTTGGCCAGGGTCGCCAGCTCCACTTCGGTCGGGGCCATTCCCAACTTGATCTTGAACCAGCGGAATCCCTGCTCGTGCTTCTCGGCCAGCTTGTCCGCGTCGGCCGACGCGTCACCACTCCCGACCAGGGTCAGCGCCGGGATCCGGTCGCGGACCGCCCCGCCCAGCAGCTGATGGGCGGGAACGCCGAGCACTCGTCCGGCCAGGTCGTGGACCGCGATGTCGATGGCGCCGATTGCGGTGGTGGCGCCGGGTCGGGCCATGTTGAGACGGCCCCAGAGCTCGCTGCGCCGCATGGGATCGGAGCCGGTCACCGTGGAGGTCAGGGCCTCGAGGTCGGCAACGATGTCGCTCTGGGTCTGGTGGGTCAAGGCCGGGGCTTCCACTCCCTCTCCCCAGCCGACCACGCCCTCGTCGGAGATCAGTTTGACCAGGACGTTGCCCGTCTTCTCGATGACTCCGTTCGACATCGGGATCGGCGTCCGCAGGGTCATCGCTATCGGATGTACTTCCATGGATTCGATCCGCATCCCGGCCTCCTCTACACCGCGAATCGGGTCATCGCCTCGCCGGTCAGCTCGACTCCGTGCCCGGGCACATCGGGGACGCGGATCCGACCGTCGCTCACCACGAACTCCCGGGTCAGGGCATCGGCCGGTATCAGCTCGGCGAACTCGACCATGAACCCTCGCCTGCTCGCCCCGACCAGGCTGATCGAGAGCTCGTGCCAGAGATGGCTGCTCAGGGCGAGGTTGAACGCCTCGGCGAGATGGGCGATCTTGGCGAACTCGGTGATGCCGCCACAACGCCCGACGTCGGGCTGCAGGTAGGCGGCGGCGCGCCGGTCGCACATCTCCCGGAACCCCCAGCCGAAATACACATTCTCCCCGGCCGCTACCGGCACCGGCGAGGCGGCCGCCACCTCGGCCAGGTCGTTGCTGCTGTCGGCCAGCACCGGCTCTTCGATCCAGGCCACCCCGTGGTCGGCCAGCATCCGGGCCGACTCCAGCGCTTCGGCGACGGTGAACCGCTGGTTGGCGTCGGCGAAGAGAAGGAACTCGTCGCCCATCTCCTCCCGGAGCAGCGCCGTCCGCTCTCGGTCCCGGGAGCTGCCGATCTTGTACTTGTAGGCGGTGATCCCTCTGGCGGCGAAGGCATGGCACTCGGCGATCAGGTCGTGGTCCGACATGCTGTGCCAGCCTCCACTCCCGTACACCGGGACCTCGTCGCGGAATCCGCCGAGGAGAAGGTGCACGGGGATGCCGGCGCTCTTCCCCACCAGGTCCCAGCAGGCGATGTCGATCGCGGAGAGTGCCCAGACACCGAGCCCGGCCCGCATCCGCGGCTTGTTCGGGTCCCAGAGCCGGTGCCACAACGCCCCGGTGGCGAGAGCATCCTGGCCGATGGCGAGCGGGGCCAGCTCGGCGTCGATGTAGGGCTTGACCGCGGCCGACGCCGACCCGCCCAGGCCCGCGGTGATCCCGAAGCCGGTCAGCCCCTCCTCGGTGTGGATCCGAACCGCGGTGGCGTCGACATGGGTGTAGGTGGAGAGTGCGGTCGTGATCGGCTCGGGCAGGGGGAAGCGGAGGGCGGTCGACTCCACCGCCTGGATGATGGCAGCCACCTGGCCATGTTATGCGACGGCCCCGGGGCTGTTTCCGGTCGGGTAGCGTCGCCCGCCGTGGCCGTGGAGATCGTCGCCGTAGCCTCTTCGGGAGGGGGACAGGGCAGCGCCGCGCCTGGCGGAGCCGGGTCGCGCGAAGGCGGGGGGAAGGCCGGCCATGGCTGAGCTGGTTGGCGTGCTCGGCGTGACTCACAATCCACTGATGTGGTCGAGCCTTCGTGGCGCGACGCCCCCGGACCTGATGGAGGTCGCCGCCAACTTCGATCGACTCCGGGCACGTGTGGGCGAATTGGCGCCGGATGTGATCGTGATCGTCGCCTCCGATCACTTCCACATGCTGATGATGTCCAACATGCCGGCCTTCATGATCGGGAAGGCGCCCGAGATGCGCGCCGGTCATCCCAACGAGAGCCGGGTGTTCGGTTTGCCGCCGGCCACGCTGCGCGGCGACCCCGATCTCGGGTCGCACTTGCTCGGAGGGCGCGACCTGTCGCCCGGTTTCGACTTCGCCTTCAGCGACGAGCCCTGGCTCGACCATTCCTTCCTCGTCCCCCTTCTCTACCTGACTCCTCATCTCGAGGTACCGGTGGTGCCTGTGCTCACCAACTGCAATGCGCCTCCGATCCCGGTCGCCGCTCGCTTCGGCGCCCTGGGGACATACCTCGCCGATCGGATCGAGTCGTTCCCGGCGGCGCGGCGGGTGCTGGTGGTGGGCAGCGGTCATCTCGCTCACGAGCTGGGAGGGCCTCGACAGTTCCTCGGCGAGAGCCCGGACCCGGGCTTCGACGAGAAGGCGGTGCAGTGGATGAGCCGGGGCGACCTCGAATCGGCTGTGGCCTCGGCCAGCTTCCGTCGGCTCACCGAGGCCGGCAACGAGAGCTACCAGTTCCTCAACTTCATCACCTGTCTCGCCGTCGCCAGGGGGAGGCCGGCCACAGTGGCCCAGGGGGTTCCGACCCGGTTCGGCAACCTCCCGTTCTTCGCCTGGGACATGCCGTGAGCCGGTACATGGTCAACAAGCTGATGTGGGAGGTGGACACCGCAGATCCGGCGTTGGCCGAGTTCAAGGAGGACCCGGCGTCGTTTCTCGCCTCGTGGGAGGCACGCTACGAGCGCCCGGTTCCGCCCCATCCCCGAGGAGGTCGTCTCACCGACGCCGAGCGTGAGGCCCTCCGGGCGAGGGATTACGGGGCGCTCTACGCGATGGGCGCCAACCCGTTCCTGCTCTGGCAGTTCGCCCGATCGGTCTCGGTCCCCGAGGAAATGGGCATCGAGGAGCTGATCTCATCGTTTCGGGAAGCGGTGACGCCCTTCGGCCATCCCGACTTCCACACCTGAATCAGCCGAGCACCCGGATCGGCTCGCCGTCGCGCCAGGCCTCGATCGACTCGACCGCTCCCTCGTAGAAGACCTGGTACGACTCCCGGGTGACGTATCCGATGTGAGGCGTTGCCAGGATCCGGGGCTCGGTGCGGAACGGATGATCGGGTGGCAGGGGCTCGTCGTCGAAGACATCGACTGCGGCGCCGGCGATGACTTTCGACCGCACCGCCTCGAGCAGGGCGGTCTCGTCGACGATGGGTCCCCTGGAGGTGTTGACCAGACAGGCGTCGGGTCGCATCAACGCCAGCTCGTCTCGCCCGATCAGGCCCGCGGTCCGGTCGCTCAACCGGAGGTGGATGGTGACGAAGTCGGCCAGCCGCAGCAGCTCGTCCAGCGACACCTGCCTCACTCCGACTTCGGCCGCCCGCTCCCGGGTCAGGTTGTGACTCCAGGCGAGAACATCCATCCCGAAGGCCCGACCCAGCTTCGCCACTCGTGACCCGAGCCGACCCAGCCCGATCACCCCCAGGGTCGACCCGAGCAGGTCGCGTCCCAGACCGACCTGCCACCCTCCGGCACGGACCGAGACGACCTGGTCGACCAGACCACGGGACAGGGTCAGGATCAGGGCAAAGGTCAGCTCCGCGGTCGGATGGGGCAGTGCCCCGGTGCCGGACACGACGATCCCCGACTCCTGAGCGGCCTCGACGTCGATCGAGGCGTTTGCCGACCCGGTGGTCACCAGGAGACGCAGGTCGGGGAGTCCCTCGAGGACAGGGCGGGGAAAGGGGGTGCGCTCCCGCATGGCCACGACCACATCGAACCCGGCGAGACGTGACATCAGCTCGGCCCGATCGGAGATGTGGTCGGAAAAGAATACGATCTCGGCCTCCAGTGTCGACCAGTCGGCCAGCGCGGCGGCTACCTGCTGGTAGTCATCGAGGACGGCGATGCGCATGGCCGGGGGACGGTAGCCGGGCGCTGGATCGGCCAGGTTCGAGCCGGATTCAGCCGCCGATCCCGTGCCCGTCAACTGTCGGCGGCGCCAGACGGTTGTGCCCGTCCCATGGCGGCTCGTCTTCGGATCGGCTCCCCCGGAAGGCGTTCGTCTCGCCGAGGATCAGGTTCGTCGTGGCGACCGCATCGCGCTCCGAGGTGCCGCCCCGGGCCGCGATCCGTGCCAACAGCCACCGGACCGCCACGATGACGACCACCGCCAGGCCGGGATAGAGGACCCACTCCATGATCCTCAGTCTACGTCGACGAGGGTGGCGCGACCAGGGCCGGGTATCGTCCCCTCCCTGCAAACGGCAAGGGAGGACCTGTGGAGTTGTCGGGAAGAGTGGCCGTGGTCACCGGCGGGAGCCGGGGAATAGGCAAGGCGATCGCGCGCCGGCTGGCCGAGGAGGGCGCCGACGTCGTGATCTCGGCCCGAACCGGCAATACCCTGGAGGCGACGGCGGAGGAGATCGCCACCGCCACCGGCCGACGGGTCGAGACGGTCCCGGCCGACCTCTCCACGATCGAGGGTTGCCAGATCCTGCACCGGGAGGCGACCGCCCGCTTCGACCACGTCGACATCCTGGTCAACTGCGCAGGCGCCACCAGGAGCGGTCCCTTCCTGGAGATGTCCGACGAGCTGTGGCAGGAAGGGTTCGACCTCAAGTTCTTCGGAGCCGTTCGTCTCTCCCGGCTCTTCTGGCCCCAACTTGTGGAGAGCCACGGCTCGGTGGTCCACATCGTCGGAGGGATGGCCCGGACCCCCAACCCCAACTTCGCAATCGGCGGGGCGGTCAATGCGGCGCTGGCCAACTTCGGCAAGGCGCTGGCCGGGCTCGGCCTGGTCGACGACGTCAACGTCAACATGATCCATCCCGGCCAGGTCCAGACCGAGCGGCTCACGGAGATGATGAGCGACCAGGCCGCCGCACAGGGCAAGACTCCCGACCAGATGCTGGCCGAGACCATCCAGCGTCAGGGGATTCGTCGTCTCGGCACGCCCGAGGACGTGGCCGAGCTGGCCGTGTTCCTCTGCCTGCCCCGGGCCCGGCACATCCAGGGGACCGCCATCTCGGTCGACGGCGGCGGCACCAAGAGCCTGTTCTGACCGGCCGCGGTTCCGCTCCGGTGCCCGGGTCAGTGGTGCTCGGCGGCGTCGGCCTCGGCCTTGGTGGCATGGACGGTGCCGTCGGGATGCTCGGGTGGTGAGTAGAGCGAGTAGAGCTTCACCTCTTGGTCGCCGATGTTGACCACGTTGTGCCAGACCCCGGCCGGCACGATGAAGGCCCAGTCGTCCTCCACCTCGTGGCTCTCGTCGACTCCATCCTCACTCGAGCCGAAGTCGACCCGCGCCCTTCCCTGCTCGAGACGGAGGAACTGGTCTCGATCGTGGTGCGATTCCCAACCGATCTCCTCGCCGGGGAGAAGACTCATCACGGTCAGCTGGGTGTGCTCCCCGGTGTAGACCACGGTCCTGAAGTTGTCGTTGTCGACTGTCAGCCGCTCGATGTCACCGACCCATCCGAGCACGTCACCTCCTTGGTCGGGGCCAACCCTACCTCCGGCCTCCACCAGGCACTCCAGGGCGACGGGGCCATCGTGCAAGATATAGGATTGGCCGCCCGTGATCCCTCTGCCGTGCACTATCTGAAGCAGCCCACCCCGCCCCCCGAGGAAGTGACACGCGAAGTCCGGGAGACCGTGTCCCTGATCATCTCCGAGGTCGAGCGGGAGGGAACGGCCGCGGTGAGACGTCATTCTGAGCGTCTCGACGGGTGGAGCCCGACGTCGTTCCGTGTGAGCGATGAGCAGGTGGCCTCGGCGTACGAGCAGATGGACCCGGTGGTAGAGGAGAGCGCCCGCTTCCTGATCGACCAGGTGACCAATTTCGCCAGGCTGCAGAGGAGCACGCTGTCCGACTTCGAGACCGAGACCCTGCCCGGCGTCTTCCTCGGTCAACGTCACATCCCGGTCGGGTCGGTCGGGGCCTATTCGCCGGGAGGGCGCTATCCACTCATCGCCTCGGCGGTGATGACCGTGGCCACCGCCAAGGTGGCCGGGGTGAGCCGGGTGCTGGCGGCGGCGCCGCCACGCGACGACCAGGGCATGCACCCTCCGCAACTGTGGGCGATGGCCGAGTGCGGAGCGGAGGAGATCTTCTGTGTCGGCGGGGTGCAGGCCCTGGCCGGTATGGCATTCGGGCTGGAGGGCTCAGAGCCGGTCGACATGATCGTCGGGCCGGGAAACGCATACGTCGCCGAGGCGAAACGGCAGCTGTTCGGGAGGGTGGGAATCGACCTCCTCGCCGGTCCGACCGAGATCATGATCATCGCCGACGACAGCGCCGATCCTTCCATCGTCGCCTGCGACCTGCTCGGGCAGGCCGAGCACGGCCCGACCTCGCCCGCCATCCTGGCCACAACCGACGAGGCCCTGGGGCGGGCCACCATCGAGCAGGTCGACTGGTGGCTGGAGCGGTGGCCCACCGCCGAGGTCGCCGGCGCGGCGTGGCGTGACTTCGGGACCGTGATCCTCTGCGTGGACGACGCCGAATTGGTGAAGACCGCCGACGAGATCGCACCCGAGCATCTGGAGGTGCAGACCCGGGACCCGGACTGGTTCGTCGACCGTCTCTCCAACTACGGGAGCCTGTTCATCGGGACCCATGCCACCGTCGCCTACTCGGACAAGGCCATAGGGACCAACCACACCCTTCCCACACGAGGCGCCGCCCGTTACACCGGCGGGCTGTGGGTGGGCAAGTTCCTCAAGACGGTGACCACCCAGCGCTGCGACGCCGAGGGGTCACGTCAGGTCGCCGAGGCGGCCGCGGTCGTGGCGGACGCCGAGCTGATGGAGGGTCACGCCGTCAGCGCCCGGCTCCGCCTCAACCCCGAGTTCTTCCCCGACGTGCTGGATGTCGACGATGTCGGGTGAGCCACGTGTGACCGTGGTCACCGGGGCCAGCCAGGGGATCGGTCGTGTCATCGCCCGGGAGTTCGGCGCATGCGGAGACGTCGTGGTCCTGGCGGCGCGAAACGAGGCGGGGCTGAGCGAGACCGCGGAGATGGTCGCAGAGTCGGGCGGCTCTCCGATGGTGGTGGAGACCGATGTGACCTCGGAGTCTTCGGTGGCCGCGCTGGTCGAGGCGGTGACGGGCGAGCATGGCCGGATCGACGTGTTGGTCAACAACAGCGGGATCGGCGGCCCCAGCGGCAGGCTCTGGGAGGTCGATCCCGGCGAGTGGATGTCCACCTTCGAGGTCAACGTGTTCGGTGTGTTCCTGATGACCCGGGCGGTGCTTCCCGTCATGGTCGGCCGACAGCGCGGGTCGGTGGTGATCATCGGCTCGATAAGCGGGAAGCGGCCCCTCCTCGGTCGCTCCGCCTACACCACCACCAAGACCGCCCTGATCGGGCTGACCCGGACCCTCGCCGTCGAAGCCGGGGCGGAGGGGATACGGGTCAACCTGATCTCGCCCGGTTTCGTCTCCGGGCCCCGGATCGAGTGGGCGATGCAGGCCCAGGCCGAGGCCAGGGGGGTCGACGTCGACTCGGTGAGACGCGAGTTCGAGGGGGAGGCGGCACTGGGACGTCTCACCGAGCCGGAGGACGTGGCCCGGGCCGCGGTCTTCCTCGCCTCGGACCAGGCGAGCGGGATCACCGGCGCCGACCTCAATGTGAACTCGGGCGTGGTGATGTACTGACATGAGCAAGGAGCAGCAATGACACTGATCGATCTATCCCAACCCATCTACGAGGGGATGAAGGTGTACCCGGGGCATCTGAAGACGGTGACCTTCCAGCACGCGACCCACGAGGAGACCGGGCCCAGGTTCACCTCGGACTTCTCGTTCCAGACGCTGGGGTTCATGCTCAACGACAACGGTCCCACCCATGTCGACTCGTTCAGCCACCTCGACCCCGATCCGAGTGCGCTCACCATCGACCAGATGGACCTCGGGCTGTTCTACGGGCCGGCGGTGTGCCTCGACGTGTCCGATGTGCCTCCCCAGACCGACATCACCCCCGACCATCTCGACGCGGCGCTCGCCGCCTCAGGGCTCGACATCGACCCCGGTGATCACTGCTTCTTCTACACCGCAACCTACGACCGCCACCACGACACACCCGAGTACCTGAGCAGCTTCCCCGGTCTCGGCGAGGCAGCCTGTGACTGGATCCTGGACAAGGGGATCACCACGTTCGGCGTCGACTCGCCGACTCCGGACAACCCGGTGTCGACCGTGTACCCGGTCCATCTCATGTGCCGTCATCGGCGCAAGACGCACTACGAGAACCTGGTTCTCACCGAAGTGGTGGGGAAGCGGTTCACCTTCGTCGGCTTCCCTCTCAAGGTGGTCGGCGCCCACGGCGGCCCGACCCGGGCCGTCGCCATCATCGAGGACTAGACCAGGTTCTCCAGGTTGGCGGTGCCCGACGGGTGCATCTCCTCGAATCGGCCCAGGATCTCCGCCTGCAGCGTCGCCACCTTGGGGTCGGCGGCGCGGCGGGGATGCTCCAGGTCGATCTTGATGTCGTCGAAGATCCGCCCCCCCGGGGCGAGGACGATGATCCGGTCCGAGAGCTGCACAGCTTCGACCACGTCGTGGGTGACGAAGAGCACGGTCTTCCTGGTGGCGGTCCACAGCACCTGGAGGTGGTCTCGCAGCGAGCGGGCGGTGATCGCGTCGAGATGGCTGAACGGCTCGTCCATGAGCAGCAGGTCGGGCTCGACCGAGAAGGCACGGGCGATCCCCACCCTCTGCTGCATCCCGCCCGAGAGCTGACCGGGGAACATCTCCCCGGTGTGGTTGAGCCCGACCATCTCCAGATAGCGCTCGGCCGAGCTCTGCGCGGTCTTCCCGTCGTCGTCGCGGACGTAGAGCATGTTGTCCATCACAGTGCGCCAGGGGAGAAGGCGCGCATCCTGGAACACGTATCCGAGCCGGGCGGGGCGATCACCTTCCTTCACCGACACCGTCCCGCTGCTCGGGGTCTCCACCCCGGAGAGGATGTTCAACAGGGTGCTCTTGCCGCAGCCCGAGGGCCCGACCACCGAGACGAAGACGTTGCCGTCGACCTCGAGGCTGATGTCCTCGATCGCCACCACCGGGTCGCCGCCCTTCTGCGGCGGAGGGAACACCTTCTTCAGATTCCGAATGTCGACACGGGCCATGTTCATCCACCTACCTGTTCGAGTTTGACCTGATCGGCGTCGGCCGCATTGGGATCTCTCCATCGGAACGCTCGTGCCTGCAGCCGGTTCAGGATCAGCCGGTCGAGCACGACGATGAACACGATGAAGACGATCACCCATCCGACGAAGCCCCGGTAGCGGTTGGCGTCGAACCAGTACCGGGTGCGGAACCCCACTCCGGCCTGACCGCTGAACCACTCCGAGAGGAGGAT
>DASUSU010000239.1:0-2861 GCA_036374915.1 Acidimicrobiia bacterium
TCCTGTCGGAGCGTGGCCAACAGTTCCTGATCCACCATGTCGACTGAACTATACTGTGTGGCACACAGTCATGTCAAGTTGACAGTGTGCAAGAACGACCCAAGAGGCGTCCAATCGCTACCCGACCTCCCGCTGCGGGGCGGTGGCTAACGTCGCCGGCGATGGACGTCGAAGAGCTTCGCCTGCGGATCTACAGGTCGCTTGCGGAGACCGGTGCTCCACTTCGACCCCAGAGAATCACTGAGGTGCGGTGACCGGCTCGCTGTTTCGATAGAGCCTCAGCGCCAGGGTGTATGACACGACCAGGATGCCGACGCTCCAGGCGAAGGCAATCCAGATGTCGGCTCCCGGCGTGCCGACTGTCAGCAGTGACCGCATCGTCTCGATGATCGGTGTCATCGGCTGGTTCTCCGCGAAGCCTCTCAGCAGCGGTGTCATCGAGTCGGTCGGCACGAACGACGGGCTGATGAAGATCAGCAGCAACAGGATGTAGGCGAAGGCCCCGGCGCCCTCGGCCGTCTTGGCGAGCAGACCGAAGAACATCGCCAGCCATGTGGTGGCCAGTGTGAACAGCACCAACAGGCCGACGAACCACAGCCAGGCGACGGCGTCTCCCGCCGGGCGAAACCCGACCACGAATGCCGCCACGACCACCAGGAAGCAGGAGAAGAGGTTGGACAGGGTCGACGACATCGCCTGACCGCTCAGGACCGACGACGGGGCCACCGGCATAGTCCGGAATCGGCCGATGATCCCCTTCTGAAGGTCCATGCTGAGACGCAACGCGGCATAGGCGATGCCGCTGATCACCGTCATCATGATCACCCCGGGCGTGATGAAGTCGACGTAGTCGATCGCGCCGGTCTGTGTCCCCAGAGCGCCGCCGAACACGTAGACGAAGAGCAGCAACATCGCGATCGGCGTCAACACGACGGTGATGATCGTGTCGAGGCTGCGGGTGGTGTGGCGGAGGCTTCGTTTCGCCATCGTCCAGGTGTCAGTGAGGCGTCGCATGACCCTCCTCCTTCTCTTCGTCGAGGATCTTGAAGTACACGTCGTCGAGCGTCGGCGTCTGTCTGGAGAACCCGATCGGCTCGACCCCGGCGTCGTTGAGCCGGATGAACATGTCGGCCATCTCGGCCACCGAACCGGTGGTGGCGACCAACAGCTTCGAGTCGACCCGGCTGACCTCGTGCTGCGAGCCGAGAGCTCTCTGCGCCTCGGCCAGCTGATCGTCCTGGTCGAAGTCCAGTTCGACCAGCCCGGCCGGGACCATCGTCTTCAACTGGTCCGGTGTTCCGCCGGCGCCGATCCGGCCACCGTGGAGGATGGCGATCTGGTCGGCCAGGCGGTCGGCCTCCTCCAGATACTGGGTGGTCAGGAACACCGTGGTCCCGCTCTCGGCGAGCTCGCGGATGGTAAGCCACATGTCGGTCCGACCCTTGGGGTCGAGCCCGGTGGTCGGCTCGTCGAAGAAGAGTATGGATGCGTCTCCGACCAGGCTCATGGCGATGTCGAGCCGGCGCCGCATCCCGCCCGAGAAGGTGAGCAGCCGGCGGTCGGCCGCCTCGTTCAGGTCGAATCTGTCGAGCAGGTCCGCCGCGGTCTGCTCGGGATCGGCGATGTGGCGCAACTCGCCCATCAGCACCAGGTTCTCCCGCGCGGTGAGCACATAGTCGACCGCGGCGAACTGACCGGTCAGGCTGATCTGCTCCCGCACCTTGGATCCTTCGGAGGCAACGTCGAACCCGCCCACCCTCGCCGTCCCCCCATCCGCCTTGCTCAACGTGGTCAGGATGTTGATCGTGGTCGTCTTGCCCGAGCCGTTCGCCCCGAGCAGGGCGAAGACCGTGCCCGGTGCGACGGTGAACGAGACGTCGTGGAGCACCGGCACTCCCTTGTACCCCTTCTGCAGGTTTCGCACCTCGATGGCATTGAGTTCGCTCATGGTCCTCAGATATCTCCTTGCTTGCTGTGCGCTCGCGAGCGTGTGATCAGGACGTCGCCGAACGCGGTTCGAGCGTGAACCTGGACCGTCTCCGTGGACTGTTCCGGGTCGTCGGCGGGGGCCAGGGTGCTGTGGACCCGCCCGAACTTGGTGCTGGCGTCGACCCAGGCCGCGGTGCCCTCCCTTATCCCGATCTCTATGGTCCCCGCAGCGGTCTCGAGGGACGTCGAGCCACGGGCGATCTGGCCGAGCCGAATGTCTCCGTTGGCGGTCTTGACCGTCACGTCGCGGTTCGCGTCGTCGATCGTGATGTCGCCGTTGGCCGACCTGACCCTCGCCTCGCCTCCAACCCGGCCGATCCACGTCTGGCCGTTGAGGTTCTTCACCTCGGCATCGCCGGCCACCGTGCCGATGCTGATGTCCCCCGCAGTCACGATCTGAACCTTGCCGGATGCCTCTTCCAGGTCGAATCGCCCCAAACCGCCGTGTACTCGTACCGCCCCGGTCCGATCCAGCCGCACGTTGCCGACGCCCGTCCTCATTTCGACGTCGCCGAGCCGGCCGTCGCATCTGAAATCGGCGACGCCGGTGTCGGTTCGCAGCGAAGATCCCTCGGGGAGCTCCACGACCACGTCGACCGACCCGCTCCGCTTCCATCCGATGATGGGAGCGGCGATGCCGCCCGGCTTGGGCATCCGGATGGAAAGGGTCCCGTTGGCCAGGTCGACCGCGGTCCTGTGTGTCGCTTCGACGTCCGCCGGACGGCCCGGGTCGCCCGGAGTCACGGCAACCACGGTGTCGCTGCGATCGCCGGCGATCACATGCACCGTGCCGTGGCTCAGTTCGACCGAGAGGATGATCGGTCCGGGGGTCTCGAATGAAGGCATCGACTTCTCCTATCGACTCGTGGGCT
>DASUSU010000240.1:0-4196 GCA_036374915.1 Acidimicrobiia bacterium
GAGTTCGTCCAGCTCGGTCCCGTTGATGACGCGGATCGAGCCGCTGTCGATCATCCCGATTCGCCGCCCGACCGCCTCCGCGGTCACCCCGTAGTCGCCTGTGATCATGATGATCCGGATCCCGGCGGTGCGGCACCTGCCGATGGCGGCCTCGACCTCGGGTCGGGGCGGGTCGTGCATGGCGATCAAACCGACGAACTCCATCCCCACTTCGATGTCCTCCCGGGGTGAAGGGAGGCTGCTGACAGCGCGCTGGGCGACACCGAGCACCCTCAGACCTTCCTCGGCAGCGGTGTCGATCGCTTCGAGCACCGCTCTGCGCTCCCCTTCGGTGAGCGGTATCGCTCCCTGGTCGGTATATCGGGTGTCGCATCGCTCGAGGAGCTCGGCAGGCGCGCCTTTGGTGAACACGATCAGCCTGCCGTCGACCTGGTTCACCGAGCTCATCCGCTTCCGGACCGAATCGAACGGGACTTCCGACGATCTCGGACAGCTGGCGGCGAGGTGGTCGAGATCGATGCCCGCCTTGACCGCGGCGGTGAGGATCGCCCCCTCGGTCGGATCTCCGATGATCGACCAGCGACCCTCCTTTTGGTTGAGCCGGGCGTTGGAGGCGAGGACCGCCCCGGTCAGAAGGCGGCGAACAGCTTCCCCTGGAGCGGGAACGACTTCGCCGACAGGCTCGTAGCCGACACCCTCGAATTTGTAGGTCTGGCCGGCGACCGTCACCGAGCGCACCGTCATCTCGTTGGCGGTGAGGGTTCCCGTCTTGTCGGTGCAGATCACCGTGGTGCACCCGAGCGTCTCCACCGAGGACAGCTTCTTCACCAGCGCGTTCCTCGCCGCCATCCGCTGGGTTCCCAGGGCGAGCGAGAGCGTCACCGTGGGGAGCAGCCCTTCGGGCACGAAGGCAACGATCATCCCCAACGCGAACACGAAGCCCCGGGCCAGGGGCATGTCGGCCAGGGTCAGTGCGAGGAGGAAGAAGACGGTGCCCGCCACCACCGCGATCACGCTGACCGTGATACTGACATGACGCAGCTCGATCTGGAGCGGGCTTGGGGTCTCCTCCAGCGACTGGGTCAGGTCGGCAATGGCTCCGAGCTCGCTGTGGGCACCGGTTGCGGTCACCACCAGCTTGCCGCGACCGGCCGCCACCGTGGTGCCGGCATAGACCAGATTGGGCATCTCGAGCCGGTTGCCCCGCGGATCCACCGGGTCGGAGGCCTTCCGGACCAAGCGTGACTCGCCGGTCAGGGTCGACTGGTCGACCCGGAGCGAGACGTGCTCGACGAGACGGCCGTCGGCGGAGATTCGGTCGCCTTCTTCGATGACGACCACGTCTCCCGGGACCAGAGTGGTGGCGTCCACCTCCCCGAGGAGACCGTCCCTGAGCACTGTGGCGGTGGTGGGGAGCAGTCGGAGCAGCGCCTCGGTGGCCTTCTCCGCTTTGTGCTCCTGCCAGAAGCTGAACAACCCGTTGACCAGGTTGACCACCCAGATCGCCACCCCCAGCTCGGGCAATCCGGCGATGAATGCCACACCACCACCCACCCAGAGGAGCAGTGCCATGAGATGGACGAAGTTGGAGACGAAGCGGTAGATGAGACGGGGCGGCGTCACCGGAGCCACCGCATTCGGGCCGTATTCGCCGAGCCGCCTCGCCGCCTCGGCCGAAGTCAGGCCCGAAGCGGAGCTGTTCAGGGAGGCATACACCTCGTCTTGACGGAGCTCGGTGATGTGATCGGGCGGAGAGGGGGACACGGAACGGGTGGAGGTCATCAGAATCGCCTGTCGGCGCATCGCACGATACGGCGACAAGACATCGTCCGGCAGCCGATCACGGGACGTCGCATTCCCAGGGCCTCATCGAGGCGTGGCCGAGACGGACCGCCAGAGCGGAAATCAGGACATTCGGCCCTGGTCCGTCTCCCCGGCCGGCCGGATAATCGAATCGAAGCCGGGTCGGCCCGGGTCGCCCACCCAAGATTCGAATCCTGACCCGAGTGAGGAGGTGAATCAGATGGAGCTCAAAGTATGGAGTCCGTTCTTCGACCTGGACAAGGAGTGGCGTCTGTTCGACTTTCCGCGGATAGCCCGCGAGATGACCGGGTTTCCCTTCCGACCGTCGATCGATTTGGTCCGGAAGGAAGGAGAGCTGACCATCACGGTCGAGTTGCCGGGGATCGATCCCGACGACGTCGAGGTCTCCCTTGAGGACGACATTCTCACCATCCGAGGCGAGAAGACCGATGAGCGGGAGACGAAGGAAGACGATCGCTACATCCACGAGAGGAGCTATGGGAAGTTCCAGCGTCGCATCCCGCTGCCCGACGGCGTCACCGCCGACAAGGTGAGCGCGGACTACGACAAAGGGGTCCTGACAGTGATCGTCACGCTCCCCGAGGAGGAGACACACGAGCCTCGCCACATCCCGGTCGAGGTGAAGAAGTCTCCCCAGGTCGAGGTCACATCCTGATCCAGACGCATGGCGAGGAGGTGGGCATCAATGCGCTCCCCTCCTCGCCCGCGTAGCTGAGGACTCGGGCCGTCTAACCCCTGCCGTGACCGGCCGGGGCTCTCCGCCGGGCGCTCTGGACCGACGCGTCGCTTCCCGGGAACACCAGACCCTCGTGACCGTCGTCCGACCAGCGGACCAGGAACGGAGGTTCGCCGTTCTCGCCGTGAACCTCCAGGATCTCGGCATCCCTCTCCACCTGCCCTACGTGATGTCCTTTGATCACCAAGTGGTCACCGGGCTTTGCCTTCACCGTCTTCCTCCGTTTCGCTCTACCGAGCATGGGGTCACCGGAACCGATCGACATAGGGGCAAAGGACCCCTTTGGCGCAGACAGCGCCGACATCGCGACGGTCGGGTTCGCCGCCCACGGTGGGACTCGCCATGCGCCCAAGTGACCTTTGGCCCTGTCATGGGATCGGCCTCGGCTGTAACCAGATGACAAGAGCCCCCTCGAGGAGCACGTGGCGCCGATGCAGCACTCACGCATCCTCTTTGTCAGCACCTATCCGCCGACCCAATGCGGGATCGCCACCTTCACCCGTTCCCTGCTGCTGGCACTGGCCCAGGCACGGGGCAGCGCGGCAGGCCTCGGCGTGGCCCGAATCCGGGGCCGGGACGACGACTCGATCTCACTCGACCCCGAGGTTGTGGTCGAGGTCACCGCCGAATCCCGGTCATGGCCCTTGGAGGTGGCCCGCGCCGAGACCAGCTTCGATGTCATCTGGATTCAGCACGAGTTCGGGATCTTCGGCCGGGACAGCGGTCGCAGGATCCTCGACTTGTGTGAGGCCTCGGACCGACCGTTGATCGCAACCCTTCACACCGTGTTGTTGGAGCCGACCCGGACGGAGAAAGAGATAGTGGAGCGGCTGGCCTGGCGATGTGACCGGTTGGTGCTCATGTCGCAGGCGGCCCGGGAGAGACTCCTCTCCACGCACGACGTCGACCCGGCAAAGGTCACCGTAATCCAGCACGGCGCTCACGAATACCGGCGAATCGGCATGCGCAACCGGGAAGCACGTCCCGTCATCGCCACCTGGGGCCTGCTTGGACCGGGCAAGGGGCTCGAATGGGGGATCAGGGCCATGGCCCACCTCCGACACCTCCGGCCACTGCCCCGCTACCACATCCAGGGGGCGACCCACCCCAATGTGCTGTCGTCCGAGGGTGAGGCCTACCGCGATCACCTGGCCAGACTGGCGTCGAAGCTGGGGGTGACCGACATGGTGACCATGTCGAGCGATTATCTCAGCCCGGTGCAGCTCGCCCGGCTGATGGAGGACATCGACGTCGTGCTTCTCCCCTACGACTCCAGGATCCAGGTCACCTCCGGTGTCCTGGTGGAGGCACTCGCAGCCGGCCTGCCCGTGGTGGCCACTGCCTTTCCCCATGCCATCGAGCTTCTCTCCGAGGGAGCGGGGCGGGTGGTGCCCCACGAGAATCCGAGGGCGATGGCGGCGGCACTGGAGAACCTGCTCACCCGCCCCCGCGCCATGCGGGCCGCGGCGATGGCGGCGCGCAGGATCGCACCAAGCCTGAGATGGTCTTCGGTGGCAAGAGCGTGCGAGCTGACGGCGAACCAGGCAGTCGCCAACTCACGCGCAGGAGTGGCGTGATCGATGTGGCCCGTGCCACGGACGGAGCCGGAACATGAACAGGAGACGGAAGCCCCGAC
>DASUSU010000241.1:0-7883 GCA_036374915.1 Acidimicrobiia bacterium
CGGCCGCCCACCACACCATCCGAGTCCGGGCAGATGAGGAGGCCGATTGCTAGCGGTGGAGAACCTCGAGGTCGTCTACAACGACGTCGTCCTGGTGCTGCGCGGCATCTCACTGGAGGTTCCAGACGGTCAGATCGTGGCCCTGCTCGGGGCCAATGGCGCCGGGAAGACGACCACGCTTCGAGCGATCAGCGGGTTGCTCGAGGTCCACGAGGGCGAAGTGACCAAGGGCGAGATCTTCTTCGACGGTGTCGACATCACCGGCGAGGACCCTGCTGACCGGGTGCGGCGCGGGATCAGCCAGGTGATGGAGGGGAGGCGGGTCTTCGCCGAGATGACCGTCGATGACAACCTCCGCGCCGGCGCCTACGCCAACCGGGACAACAACCGGGTGACGGAGGCGAGGGAACGGGTGATGACCCTGTTCCCCCAACTCGCCGCCCGATCCAACGCCACTGCCGGCTATCTGTCAGGTGGCGAGCAGCAGATGCTGGCCATCGGGAGGGCCCTGATGCAGGATCCCAAGCTGCTCATCCTCGACGAGCCATCCCTCGGTCTCGCCCCCCGGCTGGTCCAGGAGGTGCGGGACATAATCGTCGAGATCAACCGACAGGGAACGTCGGTGCTGCTCATCGAGCAGAACGCCAACATGGCACTCTCCATCGCACACCATGGCTACATCATGGAGACGGGGAAGATGGTGATGGACGGCGACCCCGGGCGGCTGCTCAAGGACGAGGACGTCAAGGAGTTCTACCTGGGTCTTCACGCCACCGGCGAGCAGAAGTCCTTCCGCGACGTCAAGCACTACAAACGGCGCAAGCGGTGGCTGTCATGAGCGGCAAGCTGTTGCAGCGGAGGGCGGAGCGCTCCGGGCCCAAGGACTATGTCCACCTCCTCGAGGCGAAGGACCTCCACCTCGCCTTCAAGGGGGTCAGGGCGATCGACGGGATCTCGTTTCATGTCGACGACGGGGAGCTGTTCGCCATCATCGGCCCCAATGGCGCGGGCAAGACATCGCTGTTCAATTCGATCAACCAGGTCTATGTACCCGACCAGGGCGACATCTTGTGGAAGGGCGAGAGCCTCATGGGTCTCAAGCCGAACCAGACGGCCGAGCTGGGCATCGCCCGCACCTTTCAGAACATCGCCCTGTTTCCTCACATGACCGTGATCGAGAACCTGCTCACCGGCCGGCACGTGCGGATGCGCAGCTCGTGGTTGGCCGGGAGCGTCTGGCTGGGCAAGGCGAAGCGTGAGGAGATCGAGAACCGGGAGATCGTCGAGGACATCATCGATTTCCTCGAGATCGAGCAATGGCGCAAGTACCCGGTCGGGCTGTTGCCCTATGGGATCCAGAAACGCGTCGAGCTGGGGCGAGCCCTGGCCATGGATCCCGAGCTGTTGCTGCTCGACGAGCCGGTGGCGGGGATGAACCTCGAGGAGACCGAGGACATGGCCCGGTTCATCCTCGACATCCAGGACGAGCTCGGCATCGCCATCATCCTGGTCGAGCACGACATGGGTCTCGTCATGGACATCGCCGACCGGATCCTGGTGGTCGACTTCGGCAAACCGATCGCCATCGGCACCCCCTCCGAAGTCCAACACAACCCCAACGTGGTCAAGGCCTACCTCGGCGAAGAGGTGGAGACGGTCTGAACCGCGTTCCTAATGTTGCACGTCACGGATACGTGACGCGCTGCATAACGTTCACGGTCCTGCTCCCGGCCCGGCTCGTTCTTTATGCAATGCGTCACACATGCGTGACGCCCTGCATTAGGAAGGCGGTTTACGGCCGGGGGTACTCCCCGATCAGCTTCCAGGAGGCGGGGAGGAGGAGGCCGGCGGCGGCGGCTTTGATCAGGTCGCCGAAGACGAAGGGGACCACGCCGGCGACGATCGCCTCGTTTATCGACATGTCGAAGATGATCATCAGGCCGATCACCCCGAAGCCGTAGATGATGAAGGAACCGACGATGAATGCGGTGAACATGGTGGGGAAGGTGCGGTCCTGGCGACGCTCTGCCATGAATCCGACCACACCGGCGGCCACGACGAAGCCGACCAGATAGCCGGTGGTGCCCGCGGCTCGGGCTGCTTCCCATCCCGCGGCACCCCCGGAGTACACCGGCATCCCCAGCGCTCCCGCCACCACGTATAGCCCCTGCCCGGCCGCCCCCAGTCGCATCCCCAGGGCGGCACCGGTGAGGAGGACGGCGAAGGTCTGGCCGGTCACCGGTACCGGAGTGAAGGGAAGGTGGATCTCCCACTGTGCGGCCAGGGCGGTCAACGCGGCCGCACCAATCACCAGCAGGACCGAATTGACCCGGGACCGTGGCAGCACCCGGCGGGCGATGGCGGCTGATGTCATCTTTTATCTCCTCGAAACCGTGCCTCTGGCACCCTAGGTCGAAAGACTCCTACCCGCAGGCCACCGTTACCCTTTTTCGTCGTGGAGGACCAAAACGACCGCGGATCTTCCTGGCCCCTGTACCTGGTTGGGGCCCTCTTCGCGGTGGGCGTGATGACGCTCGTCGTCTGGAACGTCGAATTGCCCTACCTCGCCTTCTCCACCGGCCCGGTGTCCGACGCGGCCGACGCCATCGTCGCCAGCGAGGTGGACACCTACCCGCCCGACGGTGAGCTGCTCATGCTCACCGTGGTCAGCCAGGACGTCAACCCGTTCGAGGCGCTGATCGCCGGTGCGGATCCGACCATCGACCTGGTGCCGAAGGAGGCGTACCGCCCACCCGACGAATCGGACGAGGACTACCGAAAGCGTGTCCTCCAGCAGATGGACGATTCCCAGACCAGGGCGATCACGGTCGCCCTGGAGTACCTGGGCTACGAGATGGTGCCCACCGATGTCCTGATCACGGACCTGGTCCCGGATCTCCCCGCCGCCGACGTGCTGCAGATCGGCGACTCGGTGGAAAGGTTCAACGGCACCGAGATCGTGCGGAGCACCGACCTGACCGATGCGCTCGAAGGGCTGGAGCCCGGTGACGTCGCCGACATCGAGGTGACCCGCGCCGGCGCCACCCAGAGTCTGGAAGTGGAGTTGGCGGCCAGGGACGACGATGAGGGAGGAGCGATGATCGGGATCGTGGTCGGCGAGCTGACCGAGCCGCCGTTCCCGGTCTCGATCAGGGCGGGGAATGTCGGCGGGCCCTCGGCGGGGATGATGCACGCACTGGCGATAATCGACACGCTGACCCCGGGCGAGATGACCAAGGGCCACATCGTCGCCGGGACCGGCACGATCGCCTACGACGCCACCGTTGGTGCGATCGGTGGTGTCAGACAGAAGGTGGTGGCAGCCGAGGCGGCGGGCGCGGCCTACATCCTGGTGCCGGAAGACAACTACGAGGCTGCCCTCACCGCCCCCCGGGAGACGATCGAAATCGTCTCGGTGGCCACCCTGCAAGATGCGATTGGCTTTCTCGAGGCTCTTCCTGAGGTCTGACCCGTCCCGACCCAAACCCGGTCGGATTCCCGGTGGATCGGTATCTTCTTACACCGATGGCCGCTGACTTCACCCCCGACGACATTCGACGGGCCGAGTTCCGCGCGGTGAGACGCGGGCTCGACGCCGCCGAGGTGACGCGATACCTCGACCAGGTCGCCGACCGGGTGCAAGGGCTGATCGAGGAGAACGAGCGGCTCGCCACCAGGCTGGGGGAGTACGCCGACCGCGATCTCGAATCCGAGTTCGACAGTCTGGGTCGAGAGGTGGCGGCGGTGCTGCAGGCGGCCCGGGAGGCGGCGGATTCGATGCGGGAACGAGCCACCGCCGATGCGGCTCGATGGCGTTCCGAGGCGACGACAGAGGTGGAGACCTGGCGGAAGGAGGCGAGGAGCGATGCCGAAGCCCTGCGCGGCGACGCCTGGGCCACAGGATCGGAGCTGCTGCGTCAGGCCGCCGTCGAAGCCCGCCGAATCCGCGGAGAAGCCGAGCGCGATGTGCTGACCGTGATGGGCGAGGCCGAGCGCGAGGCCCATCGACTCACCTCGACCGCCCGCAGGGAGGCCGAGGACCTGGTTCGTGCCGCGATGATGGATGCGGAGAAGCTCGCCTCCGAGGCGAAGAAGCGCCACGACGAGATGATCGAACAGGCTCACCGTCAGGCCGAGTCGGCCCAGGAGCGAACCCGCGCCCTGGAGCAGCGGCGCGAGGAGCTGATGCTGGAGTTGGAGACGGTGCGCTCCACCCTGACCCGGCTCGAGGGGACCCTGGAGGAGCGACGTGAGGATCTGGAGTCGCCGAAGGAGTCGACCAGCGTCAGGGTGGTCCCCAGCCCCAAGGCCGATCCCGACGAGGAAACCTGGGAGTTGGGGGAAACGGTGAGGATCATCCCCCCCGCCGAACGTCGACCGACACGACCGCTGTCGCCCGCCCGGCCCCCGCCCGAACCGGTGGAGGTCGCGCCGGATCGAGGGCCCGACCTTCCCGGTCAGCCCAGGATCGACACCACCCGCCCCGCCGATGCCGAGGAGCGCGAACAGGTCGAATCTGAGCCGGAGCCGATCCCTGAGCCCGAGCCGGAGCCGATCCCTGAGCCGGAGCCAGGGCCGCCACAACAACGACCGGCCGGGCCGGCGACCGACGACGTGGGAGCCCTGTTCGCAGCATTGCGCGGGACCACCGCAGCCACGATCACGGTCCGCAGCGTCCCCGAACCGAGACGGGAGCCGGAAAGAAAGCCGAGTCCGGAGCCGGCGGTCCCGGTCAGCACCGTTCCGGTGGCCAAGGCCGACGTCATCGAGCAGCGGGACTCACGTCTGTTGCCGATAACCAACCGGGCGCTTCGGGGAGTGAAGAAGGCTGTCACCGACGCCCAAAACGTGGCGCTCGACAGTCTGCGCACCGACGGCGACTGGCATCCCGAGGGCCGGGCCCTGGCCGAGATGATGCGAGCCGATCTGATCGGGCTGTGGGCGGAGAGCTACTCGGCGGGCCATGCGGCGGCCGAGGAGATGACCGGCTCGAAGCTGAAGCGGAGAGACACCCCCTCCTCGGACGCTGCAGACTCGTTCGGCGACGATCTGGCCGGGGCGGTGTCAAACGCCCTGATCAACGCCGGGGACGGGCAGAGGGAGAAGCAGTCTGCAACCTCGAGGGTGTTTCGAGGCTGGCGGACCGACGAGGCGGAGCGGCGGGTTCGCGAGCTCGCCCTGTCCGGATACCACCGCGGTCTGGTCGATTCGGCCGGGGAGGCCGACCTGGAGTGGATTCCCAGCGGGACCCCGTGCAGCGCATGTCGGGCCGCCGCCTCCGAGCCGGAGTCGAACCTCCCTCCCATTCACCACGGCTGCGAATGCTCTCTGGCCGTGACCCCGCCCTGACCCCAAAAACCAAGCGCGGCGGACCCGTTACGCTCACCGACGATGTTCACCAGGGTTCCCTCCGACTTCAGGTCGGACCGTAGGCGGCCAATCACGCTCATCCTCTTGGCGGTGGGCACGGTCTATCTGGTCCTCACTGCCCTGGGGACGTTGTGGACCGACTACCTGTGGCTCAACTCGATCGGCTACGAGGACGTGTGGAGACGGCGTTGGGGGCTCTCCGTCCTCCTCGGTGCGGTGGGGATCTCGCTGGCCTTCGTCGTTCTCTGGGTGAGTCTCCGTCTCGTCGACCGCATGTCGCCCCGGTGGGCCCCGTTCGACCTCACCGAAGAAGAGGAGTTGATAGAGCGGTTCCGGGAGTGGGTGGAGCCCCGGATCCGTCAGGTCAGGTTCTGGCTGACCGGCGGTCTGGCCGTATTGCTCGGGCTGACGGTGGCGTCGTGGCGCGACGACGTGTTTCTCTTCATCAATGCCCAGGAGTTCGGGCAGGCGGACCCCATCTTCGGCTTGGACATCGGGTTCTACGTCTTTCAACTCCCGTTGTGGGGGACGGTCACCGACTGGGTGTTCAACCTCCTGGTGCTGACCACGGTGGTCATCGTCATCGGGCACTACTTCAACGGCGGTGTGCGCTTCAACGGGCGCCGTGTCTCGGCCAACCGGGCGGCGAAGACGCATATCTCGGTGATGCTCGCCCTGATCGCACTGCTACGGGCGGTGATCTACCGGCTCGACATGTACGAGTTGTTGCTCTCCGACCGGGTCTCCGAGCAGTTCTTCGGTCCCGGCTTCACCGACATCACCGCCCGTCTTCCCGCCTACCGGCTCCTCATCCTGGTTGCGGTGATGGCCGCGGTCCTTTTCATCGTCAACATCTTCCGCCCCGGGTGGAGCCTGGCCCTGGTCGCGGTCGGGTCGTGGCTGGTGGTGGCGATCGCCGCCGCGGCCATCTACCCCGCCATCATCCAGCGTCTCCAGGTCACGCCTCAGCAATTGGAGCGGGAGACCCCCTACATCGAGCACAGTCTCGAATTCACCCGTGCCGCCTGGGGCCTGGACAAGGTCGAGGTGAGGGGATTCCCCGCCGCCGACGACCTCGAGGCCGCCGACATCGAGGCCAATCGGCTCACCATCGACAACCTGCGCATCTGGGACCCGTCGGTGCTGCCCCGGACCTATCAGAACTTCCAGGAGCTGCGCAATTACTACACCCTCTCCATCGTCGACACCGACCGCTACGTCGACCAAGGGACGCCGACCCAGGTCATGTTGGCGGTGCGGGAGTTGGAGGAGGTCAACCTCCCCCGTGAGGACTGGCTCAACCAGCGTCTCCTCTACACCCATGGCTTTGGAGCGGTGGTGAACGTGGCCAATGTCGTGGCCGCCGACGGGCAGCCCCAGTTCCTGCTCCGCGACGTCCCGCCTCAGGCCGTGTTGGACTCCCTCGAGTTGGAGGAGCCCCGGGTCTATTTCGGGGAGACCTACGAGCAGGGGCGCCCGGTGATCGTCAGGACCGGGGAGGAGCCACAGGAGGTGGACTTCCCGCTGGCCGACGAGGGGACCGCGTACAACGAGTACTCGGGAGACGCCGGGGTGGTCCTCGACAGCATCTGGAAGCGGATCGCCTTCGCCTTCCGCTATCGGGACCTCAACCTGCTCATCTCGGGGGAGATCCGCCCCGACAGCCGGGTGCTGGTCGAGCGAAACGTGGGCCACATCGTCGAGAGCATCGCCCCGTTCCTGCGTCTCGACACCGACCCCTACCCGGTGATCGAAGACGGGCAGATCCTCTGGGTGGTCGACCTCTACACGACGAGCAACTGGTATCCCTACTCCCAGCCGCTCGGGTTCGACGCGATCGGCCGCCTGGCCAGGACCTCGGAGCTGACCACCGGGGTCAATTACATGCGGAACTCGGTCAAGGCGGTGGTCGACGCCCACGACGGGCATGTCACCTTCTATCTGGTCGATCCCGAAGATCCGGTGGCCGGCGCCTGGTCCGAAGCGTATCCGGGCCTGTTCGCGCCGTTCTCGGAGATGCCCGAGGGTCTGGTCGAGCATCTTCGCTATCCCCAGGACCTGTTCCGGGTGCAGGGTCAGCTCTATCTGGAGTACCACGTGACCGACCCCAACGAGTTGTTCAGCGGCAACGACGCATGGTCGCTTCCCGCCGACCCGGCGACGATCAGTCGCGACCTGGGCTCGCCGGGGGCGGAGTTGTTGTTCGGCGACCAACGTGACCCCGCCACCGCCCAGCTCCGGTATCGGGCCGAGATCCTCCCCTATTACCTGCTCACCAAGCTTCCCGGCGAGGACGACCTCTCCTACCTGCTCCTCCAGCCGTTCACCCCGTCGAGCCGGCGCAACATGTCCTCGTTCCTCGTCGCAGACTCGACTCCGGGTCGGTACGGGAGGCTGATCGACTACAGGATGCCCCAGGGGGAGTTGGTCGACGGGACCGAGCAGGTGGGTCAGCGGATCGACCAGGACGGGGACATCTCCGAACAGTTCACCCTGTGGGACAACCAGGGCTC
>DASUSU010000242.1:0-2473 GCA_036374915.1 Acidimicrobiia bacterium
CGACTACATCCCTTACGACCGCTCTCCGGTGTGGGTCGACGACGCCGACTTCAACCTCGACTACCACGTCCGTCACACCAGCCTCCCCCGTCCCGGGTCGGACGACCAGCTCAAGGCCCTCGCCGGCCGGATCGTCTCCCAGCAACTCGATCGATCCAAGCCCCTGTGGGAGCTGTGGGTGGTGGAGGGTCTCTCCGAGGGGCGCTTCGCCATCATCGCCAAGATCCACCACTGCATGATCGACGGATTGTCGGGGGTAGACCTCACCACCATCCTCCTGAACGTGATACCCACCTCGGAGATCGAGGAGGCGCCGGAGTGGCGACCCCGCCGGGCTCCTACCCGAACCGAACTGGCGGTGGCGTCGGCCGCCCGCGCCACCCGCCGCAACATCGAGCGGTTGACGTCCGTGGGCACCCTGATGGCCGACAGCCGCCACACCCTGGGTCACGTCGCCGGGCGGGCCCTGGCGGCAGTCAATTCGCTTCGCTCCGGATGGCTGTCGATGGCGGATCAGACCCCGTTGAATCCCGAGATCGGGCCCAACCGCCGTTTCGACTGGACCGAGACCTCCCTCGAAGAGGTCAAGACGATCAAGAACGCCCTGGGCGGATCGGTGAACGACACTGTGCTGGCGATCGTCGCCGGGACCCTGCGCCACTTCTTCCTCGCCCATCGCGAGTACGAGGTGGAGGGGATCGAGTTCCGGGTCATGGTCCCGGTCAGCACCCGGCGCGAGGACCAGCGGGGAGCACTGGGGAACCAGGTGGCGATGTGGCTGGTCGATCTTCCCATCGACGAACCAGACCCGATCGCCAGGTACGACAGGATCCGGGCCGAGACGGCCCGCCAGAAGCAGACCAACAACGCCCTAGGAGCGGCCACGTTGGTCGAGCTGTCCCGGGGAACGCCGATCACCCTGCTCTCCGTGGCGAGTCGGCTGGTCGGGCCGAGGGTGCGGCCATTCAACATGACCGTCACCAACATCCCCGGGCCCCAGTTCCCCATGTACCTGTTGGAGGCCCGGATGCTCGCCAACTACCCCATCGTCCCGCTGTGGACACAACACGGCCTTGGGATCGCTCTCTTCAGCTACGACGGGCACCTCCACTGGGGCATCCACGCCGACTACGACGCCCTCCCCGACAGCGATCGGCTGATCGAATCGATCCACACGGCCACCCACCAGATGCTCAACGCCGCTGCCTCCATCTGAGCGCATCGAGACGGGACCTTATGCTCTGACGGGGCGCGGCCCGTCGACGGACAATACGTGTGATCTCGAAAAGGAGAGACATGCGCAAGTTCCTGATCCTGTTGACGGCGCTCGCGCTGGTGCTCGCCGCCTGCGGTGACGATGGTGGCGGCGCCACCACGACCCCGGCGGAGACCTCCACCACCGTGGAGACGACCACCACCACGGCCCCGACCACGACCACGTCCGTTCCCGAAGCCACGACGACGGCTGTCGAGACGACGACCACCACCACCGAGCCTCCCGAGATGGAGGAGATGGACGTCGTCGCCTACTTCATCCTCGAGGACATCAACGACCCGCCGATGGGTCCCTTCCTCGTACCCGTTCATCGGGGTGCTCCCGAGACCGAGGGAGTGGGAGGCGCGGCCGTGACCGCACTGCTCAACGGGCCCACCAGTGCCGAGACGGAGGGCATCCCCTCGATCTCGACCGCGATTCCAGAAGGCACACGCCTGCTCGGGCTCGTGATCGAGGACGGCGTGGCCACCGTCGACCTCTCGGGTGAGTTCGACGACGGGGGCGGGACGGCCTCGATGGCCGCCCGGCTGGCCCAGGTGGTGTTCACGCTCACCCGGTTCCCGACAGTCGACGGGGTGGTCTTCCATCTCGACGGCGAGCCGGTCGAGGTGTTCTCCTCTGAGGGCATCATCCTCGACGGCCCCCAGACCCGGGATGACTACCTGGAGCAGGTCCCGGCGATCTTCGTCGACTCCCCCGCCTGGGGTGAGGTCGTGGAGAGCCCGCTGGTGGTGACCGGCATCGCCAACGTGTTCGAGGCGACGTTCCAGATGATGCTGACCGACGACGACGGGGAGCCGCTGTTCGAGGAGCCCGTGATGGCTTCCTGCGGAACTGGGTGCTGGGGCGACTTCTCGGTCGAGATCCCCTACGAGATCGACCGTGACCAGTTCGGCGCCCTCATCGTGTGGGAGTTCTCGGCCAAGGACGGTAGCCGCCAGAACATCCGCGAGTATCCGATCCAGCTCCGCTGACCGTTTGGGCGGCCACGACCGGGGTGTCATCCTTCCCGGATGCCTCTCGTGGCCGCCCTGGTCGGCGCGCTAGCCATCTCGTTCTCGGCCGTGTGGTTCGAACTGGCCGACGTCGGCGCCGTCACCGGCGCCTTTTTTCGGGTTGCCTATGCCCTTCCGGTGCTGTGGCTGCTGTGGATGCGGGTCCGCCACAAGGACCATCGCAGCCACAAGGCCCGGTGGC
>DASUSU010000243.1:0-12698 GCA_036374915.1 Acidimicrobiia bacterium
CGACTACACCAAAGTCGGCAAGGACACGATGTGGCAGACCATCAGCGTCGATGGCATCGACGTCCTCGTCACCGATGCCAAGGCCGACCATGGCGAGATCGAGGGGCTTCGTCGCGATGGAGTCGAGGTCATCATCGCGGGTGACGCATCATCATCGAGCGCTCGAGGCTCGGAGTCGTAGATCCGGGCCTCGCCAGCCGGCATGTCCCTGATTGGCACTCGGCTATTGGGTGATGGGCGGACTGCACACTCTGGCTGGTCCGCCGGGGCGTAAAGGGGCGTGAATCAGCCGGTGAGCAGGAGCAGGGTGTGGATGGCGATGCCGACCAGACCGCCGACCACGGTGCCGTTGATCCGGACGAACTGGAGGTCCCGCCCCAACTGCAACTCGAGCCGATGCGAGATCTCGGTCGGATCCCATCCGGCCACCGTGGTCTCGATCAGCCCGATCACCTCTTCGTCCCATTGCTGGGCGAGACGCTCGGCGGACTCGGCGATCCAGCCGTCGATCCTGGTCCGGAGCGGCTCGTCGTCGAGAAGCCGCCGCGCCCACCATTGGATCAGCTCGGCAAGTCTCTTCTCCAACTCGGAGCCGGGCTGACCCGCCGCCCGACCGAGAGCGTCGTGGACCAGCTGCCACTGGGACTGGATCGCTGCGGCCAGCTCCGGCGAGTCGAGGATGCGCAGCTTCGACTCCTCGATGCGGCCGGCGAGCGTCTCGGAGTTGCGCAGGTCGTCGGCCAGCCGGGCCAGCATCCGCTCGATGTCGGACCGAACCGGATGATCGGGATCGGCGGCCACGTCCTGGACGAGGACCCGGAACGAGGCGATGATGCGCTCGAAGATGATCTCCTCGGCCCAGGAGGGCACCCACCAAGGGGCAGAGCGGGAGAAGCTCTCCCGGAAGTAGGGCAGGTTGTCGACCAGCACCACCTCGATCCCGCGCAGAGTGGCTTCGATCGACTCCTGGGTCCGGCCCCCCTTCAACCAGGCATCGGCCACCAGCGAGATGAGCGGGGTGACCGGGGTCTGCCGCATCCAGTCGAGCGAGGTCTGGGTGACCACCGAGGCCACCCGCTCGTCGTCGAGCGACCTGGCGATGGTGGCTGCGGTCTCGATGCTGCGCCGGGCCGCCAGGGCGGAGTGGTCGGCGGAATCGAGCCATGTGGCCAGTCGTCCGGCGATGCCGGCGTTGGTGAGCCACTGGTGGAGGTTGGCCGGGTCGAGGAAATTCTGCTGGACGAACTCGGCCAGTCCCCGCCCGATCTCGTCTTTGCTGCGCGGGATCAGGGCGGTGTGGGGAATGGGGATTCCCAGCGGATGGCGGAACAGTGCGGTGACCGCGAACCAGTCGGCGATCCCGCCGATCAGCGCTGCTTCGGATGCGGCCCTGATGAACCCGTAGATCCCGCCTTCCGGGGCGAGGAAGTGGCTGACCAGGAAGACGATCAGGGCGCCGAGCAGGAAACCGTTGGCACGTCGCTTCCAGCGGCGCAGCTCGTAGACACGCCGTTCCTCGTAGCTGGTGCCGGATCCCAACGAAGGGCCGGGGGCCGTGGTCACCCGGAACAGGGTAAGCGCCCGGGGCGGGTCCGTCGGGCGTGCCGGGGATCGGCTGCACCGGGTGTGGCGCGGCCTCGACCGGCGCGGCTCAGCCCAGTGTCACCCGCACCTGGTGGGTGGCGCCGTCGTCGACCAGCTCCAACTCGGAGCCCGGCGGCAGGTCGACTCCGTCGAGGGTCAGCCCGGCGACTCCCCTGGTCACACCGTGGGGGTTGGTGACCTGTATCTCGTAACGGGACGAGTGGTAGCGGAAATCGATGTCGAAGCCGCGCCAGGCCCGGGGGACACAGGGGTCGATGACCAGACCCGAGCCGCGCAGGCGGAAGCCGAGGATCCACTCCACACCGGCCCGGTACATCCAGCCCGCCGACCCCGTGTACCAGGTCCAGCCCCCTCGGCCCACGTGGGGCGCCTCGGAGTAGACGTCGGCGGCCGCCACATACGGCTCCACCCGATACCGGTGGATCCCCGCCCTGGTACTGGCATGGTTGATCGGGTTGAGCAAGCCGAACAGCTCGCCGGCCCGATCACCGTCGCCCAGGGTGGCGAAGGCGATCACGCTCCAGATGGCGGCATGGGTGTATTGGCCCCCGTTCTCACGGACGCCGGGAAGGTAGCCCTTGATGTACCCGGGATCGACCTCCCAATTGTCGAACGGAGGGGTGAAGAGGAGCACCAGGCCGTCCCCGGGGTGCACCAGGTACTCCCCCACCGAGTCCATCGCCCGCCGGGCCCGCCCACCCGGTGCGCCGCCGTGGATCACCGACCAGGATTGGGCGATCGAGTCGATTCGACACTCGGGATTGACCGAAGAGCCGAGCGGTGTGCCATCGTCGAAGAAGGCGCGTCGGTACCAATCGCCGTCCCAGGCCTCCGCCTCCAGGCTCTCCCGAAGATGAAGGGCGCCTCGGCGCCAGTTCTCCGCCAGGTGGGTCCGACCCAACGATTCGGCGATGGCGGCGAACCGGGAGAGGTTCGCCTCGAGGAACCACCCCAGCCACACGCTCTCCCCCCGCCCCTCCCTTCCCACCCGGTTGAACCCGTCATTCCAGTCACCGGTCCCGATCAAGGGCAGCCCCCGACTCCCCAGCCTGGAGAGGGCCCGGTCGAGGGCGCGTGTGCAGTGATCGAAGATCGTGCCCTCGACCGGAGACCGCTCGGGGGTGAAGAACACCTCGTCCTGGCCCGGGGCCAGTTCCATCCCCCGTAGGTAGGGCACCACTTCGTCGAGCAACTCTGTGTCCCCGGTCACTTCCAGATAGTGGGCGACGGCATAGGGAAGCCACAGGTAGTCGTCGGAGATCCGGGTGCGGACCCCTTTGCCCGCCGGGGCGTGCCACCAGTGGAGAACGTCCCCTTCCTCGAACTGATGAGCGGCGGCACGCAACAGGTGCTCCCTGGCCATGTCCCGGCGCGGGGTCACCAGTGCCATGACGTCTTGCAGCTGATCGCGAAACCCGAAGGCTCCTCCCGATTGATAGAACGCGCTCCGGGCCCACACCCGACAGGCGAGAGTCTGGTAGAGCAGCCAGCGATTGACCATCAGGTCGAAGGAACGGTCCGGGGTCTTCACCTGGATCGTTCCCAGGATGTCGTTCCAGCGGGTGGCCACCTGGGCGACGACCTCCTCGGGATCGGTGCGGCGATAGCGCTCGACCAGCGCCCGAGCCTCGGCGGTGTCGCTGCCCTGGCCAAGCAGGAACACCACCTCGACCTCCTGGTTCGGGGCCAGGGTGAGCGGGCGCCGGATGGCTGCGCAGGGATCGAGCCCGACACCGACGGTTCCCGAGAGCTCCCTGGTGAGCCTCAAGGCGGCCGGGTCGTCGACGCTGCCGTGCCTCCCCAAGAACTCGGCCCGGCTGGCGGTGACGGTCACTTCCCCCTCGCCCAGGTCGGCGAAGGCGACCCGATTCCCGAAGTCGTCGTTCCACGGGTTGCGGGCCAGCACCGCGCCGGTCTCGGCGTCGAGTTCGGTCTGGACCTGCCCCGGCAAGACCGACCTGGTGGTTCCGAGCACCCATTCCACGTAGGCGGTGACCGAGAGACGGCGTCGGCGGTCGGTCAGGTTGCGAATCCGCAGTCTCGATATCTTCACCGGGTCCTCGAGGGGCACCGTCTGGTGCAGGTGGAGGGCGATCCCCCGGGACCGGTGCTCGAACTCGGAGTAGCCGGGGCCGTGCCGGGCCAGATAGGCGAAGCCGTTCTCCCTGATCGGCAGGGCGGTGGCCCCCCACACCTCACCGCTCTCCTCGTCCCGAATGTAGAGCACCTCGCCGGGGCGGTCGGCGACCGGATCGTTCGACCATGGGGTCAGCTGGTTCTCCCGGCTGTTCTCCGACCAGGTGTATCCGGATCCGGACTCGGACACACAGAATCCGAAGCGAGGGTTGGCGACCACGTTGATCCAAGGCGCCGGCGTCCACTGATCCTCCCCCAGCACCACCACGTACTCTCGTCCGTCGGCGGCAAAGCCCCCGAGGCCGTTGTGAAACTCGCGATCCGGCCTGGGCTGTGATGCGCCGCCCTCGGTCTCGCCATTGGCCCTCCTGGCCCGGATGGTCGGCCCCGGCTCCTCGCTCGTCCGGCGGGCCAGCTGGTCGGCGATCGTTCCGTGATGACTGAGCAGAACCGCCCGCGCCGCCGACAGAAGGGTGGCCCGATCGTCGCTGCTGAGGAGGGGACCATTGAGGACGAACACCCCTCCGCCGGGCTCCTGGCCGACGAGAAGACCGCTCTCCCTGATCAGCTCCTCGATCGCGGTCTGCAGATCCTGGGCATAGGACCCGGGTCGCTCGTTGATGATCACCAGGTCGGAGTCCAGCCCCTTGGTCCGCCAATACTCCCGTGCCCTGAGCAGGTCCCGCACCAGTCCCCGTTCCTCCGGCTCATCGATGCGCACCAGGACGATGGGGAGGTCTCCCGAGATGCCGTGACGCCACAAGCCATCCCGACTCACCGAGGGAGTGGCGTGCTGGGACGGCGCGGGTCGCAGCACCGGGTCGGAGTAGATCAGCGTCCCGGCCAGCTCCTGGAACAGATGGGCCTGATCGGGATCGATGCGGAGGTGGTTGAGCCGGACCTGGGCCTGGGTCCAGGCCAGGGTGGTGCTCCGCTCGAAGGCGGCGGGGTCGGAGAACTTGTCGATCAGGTCGAGCGCCTCGCCCCGGCTCGGAGCCATCACGGTGGTGAAGTCGAGGTGGGCCGTGGCGCCGGGCCGGATCCGGACCTTGCGGCGCAGGCTGAAGACAGGATCGAGCACCCGGCCCACCGAGTTGGACAGGGGGCGATCGACGGCGGCCGCCCGGTGGACCTGGTTCCCCCGCCCCAGGAACCGGGCTCGATCCGTCTCGAACTGGGCGCCACCCACCATCTCACCAGTCACAGCGAGGACATGACCGGCCCACAGCGGCTGGTCTTCGTCCGAGCGGGGGCGTCGGCTGGCGAGGAGGGCATCGCGCCCGGGCACGGCCTCGGTCTGCACGAACAGGTTGGAGAAGGCAGGGTGAGCCGAATCGGCCCGGGCCGATGCCATGACCAGCTCTGCGTATGAAGTGACCTCCACCTCTCGCGCCACCGGGCCCAGGTTGGTCAGGCTCACCCGGCGAACCTCGGCGTCGTCCTCCTCCGACACCACCACGGTCAGCCTCGTGGAGAGCGAGCCGTCACGCCGCGAGATCTCGGCCTTGTCCTCGCTGAACGCCACCTGATAGGAGTCGGGCTCGGCGAGGGTGGGCTGATAGCCGGCGGACCAGCTCCGGCCCGAGCCGTCCCTGACGAAGAAGTAAGTGCCGTAGTTGTCCCGGGTGGCATCCTCGCGCCATCGGTTGACCGCCAGGCCCTGCCACCGGCTGTAGCCGGAGCCGGCGGCGGTGATGACGGTGCTGAAGCGGCCGTTGGAGAGGACGTGGGTGGCCGGGACCGGACCGTGCGGGGACGAGATCCGGCGAACCACGCCTTTCGCCTCCTCGAGGGGATGGGCCGACTCGGCCACTTCCTCGGCTCGGGGGCGGGCCACTTCGACGTCGCGGGGAACCCGCTCGTGGAGCAACAACTCGGTGGCGCGCACCGAGGGATCGGCGTGGAACAGGTCCCGGCAAAGCCCGGTGAAGAGGACGTTGGCCAGGGACACCAGCGACATCGCCTGGTGATGCGCCATGTATGCGCGCACCAGGACCATCGCCTCCCCTTCCGGGAGACGGGACGGGGTGAAGTCGAGCGACTCGTAGTAGCCATGGCTGCCCAGGGCCCCCAACTCGTCGAGACGGGCCAGGTTGGCCACGGCATCCCGCGGCTCGACCATCGTCGCCAGCAATGTCGCGTACGGGGCGACCACCAGGTCTTCACTCAGGCCACGTTCGAACCCGAGCCCGGGGACCCCGAAGGCGCGGTACTGGTAGACGAGATGGATGTCGCGTGCGGCGTAGGCGGCCTCGGAGATGCCCCAGGGGATCTGGCGCTCGCTCCCGTACTCGATCTGACGGCGCACCACGGCCCGATAGGTGGTGTCGAGGATGCTCTCGGGTGGGGAGCGCATCACCAGCAGCGGCATCAGATACTCGAACATCGAGCCGGACCATGAGATCAGGGCTGCGTCGACGCCCATCGGGGTCATCGACCTGCCGAGACGGAACCAGTGGCTGGGGGGAAGGTCGCCTTTGGCGATGCCGACGAAGCTGGCCAGCCGGGCCTCCGAGGCGAGCAGGTCGTAGTGGCTCTGGTCGAGCGCCTCCTCACCAACCCGATAGCCGACCGTGAGGAGCTTGTTGTCCTCGTTCAGGAGGAAGGAGAAATCCATCTCCTCGGCCAGCGCGGCGGTCCTCTCGGCGAGGGCGCCGAGACGACCGGAGAGATCCTCCCGGCTCGCCACCTGCTCGAAGGCCTCACGGTCCCGGACATGGCCCCGCACCGTGGCCAGCAGTGCTTCCGCCGTGACGGTCAGCTCCTCGGCCCCGTCGCGGGCCAGGGTGCGGGCGATGTCGGCCAGTGTCTCTGCTTCGGCGAGTATCTCGCCAAGACGGTCCGGCCCGGCCCCCCGGGTGCGCAAGGAGGAGAGGAACTCGGTCAGGGCGCGGTCGAGCTCGCCCGGGGAGACCACTTCGATGTCGACGCTGCCCGCCATCTGGTCCGCCGCCTCCCGCATCAGCAGCGCACTGTCCAGGATCCCGGCAGCCACCTCGGGACCTGGCTCCATCGGGCGGAGGCGCTCACAGCCCTGGGAAACCGCGAGCAGATGCCCGGCCAGGTTGCCGCTGTCCACGGTGGACACATACCTGGGGACCAACGGCTCACAGGTCGTGGTGTCGTACCAGTTGAGGAAGTGCCCCTCGAATCGCTCCAACCGGGCGAGCGTCGAGACCGTCTCTTCCAGCCTTGTGACCGTCTCTCCGATCCCGATCCAGCCGAACTCGCGAGCCGACAGCACCGCCATCAGGTACAGCCCGATGTTGGTGGGAGAAGTCCGGTGCGCCACCTGGGCCAGATCTTCCTGATAGTTGTCCGGCGGCAACCAGTTCTCCTCGGCGGTCACGAACCTCTCGAAGTAGCGCCAGGTGCGCCGGGCTGTGAGCCGCAGTGTCTGCTGGTCATGGGCGGTGGGCGGATCCGCCGTCTTCATCGGGCGCGGGATGCTGACCTGATGGGCGATGAGCGGTGCCGCCACCCACATCCCCGACCATGCCAGCGCAGCAACCAATGCCTCCGGTTTGACGAAGGCGGCGGCGACGCTGCCGGTGAGCCCGACCACCATCGAGGGGGACATACGCTGGATGAAGCCCTCGCGTCCGAGGCCGTACTGTCGCTCCGCCTCCTCGGCTGTCAGCCAGGTGAGCAGCCCTCGCCGTGTGACGATCAGTCGCCACAGGGTCACCACTATCGCCTCGGTCATCCGCAGCGCCTGATGGGCGAGGAAGGCGCATTGGAGCAGTGTCCGCCCCAGGGCTCGCCATGCGTCTGTTCCCCACCGTCTCAGCCGCACCGCTCCCGGTGTGCTGGTCCGACGGGGGATCATCCGCTCCAGGAGGGGGAGCATCCCGGGCAGGGCCAGCGCGACGAGGACGAACCCGGTCCAGGGCCAGACCGGCACCCCGGGCACCAGGAACGAGGCGATCAAGGTGAACAGCGCAGCCGGCGAGCTGAGACTGCGACGCAGGTTGTCGACCATCTTGAGTCGAGCAACGGGAGGAAGTGGCCCGTGCCGGCCCAGGATCCAGGGGAGTAGCTGCCAGTCGCCACGTACCCAGCGGTGCTGGCGGGTGAGCGCCACCTCGTAATGGCTGGGGAACTCCTCGAATACCTCGACGTTCGTCACCAGCCCGGCTCGGGCGAAGCTGCCTTCGAAAAGGTCGTGGCTCAACAGCGCGTTCTCCGGGATTCGGCCCTCCAACGCCGCCTCGAAGGCGTCGACCTCATAGATCCCCTTCCCGGCGTAGGACCCCTCGCCAAACAGGTCCTGGTAGAGGTCGCTGACCGCGGCCGCATAGGGGTCGATCCCGGTCGGCGGGAAGAAGACCCGCTGGAAGAAGCTGATCCCTCCCGCCCGGAGGAATGCGGTGACCCGGGGCTGGAGCACTCCATAGCCCTCCACCACCCGCCCCAACGGCTCGTCGACCCGGGCCCGGTTCAAGGGGTGCGCCATCGTCGCCACCAACCGGGTGGCCGCCCCCGGAGGCAACCGCGAGTCGGCGTCGAGGGCGATCACGTAGCGAACCCCCTGCGGCACCCGATCGGTCCGGATGAAGGTGGTGTCGACCGCCCCGCGGAGCAGGCGATTGAGCTCGTGGAGCTTCCCCCGCTTCCGTTCCCAACCCATGTACTCGCCCTCCCCGGGGTTGTACACCCGTCGGCGATGGAGGAGGAGGAATCGGTCGGCGCCGGCCGGACCGGGCCCGTGCCGCTTGTTGAGCCTGGCCACCCCGAGCGCCGCCGCAGCCAGGAGCTCGGCGTCGTCGGCCGCCGTGGGTGTCTTGGAGTCCCTCCAGTCGCTGATCAGGGCGAAGTGCAGCTCACCATCCGGGTTGGCCAGGTAGTGGATCTCGAGCCGTTCCACCAGCTCCTCGACCTGGCCCGGGCGGGTCAACATCACCGGGACCGCCACCAGTGTTCGCAACTCCGCGGTTGGCCCTTCGCGCAACGCCAGGGAAGGCAGCTCCTCGGGCCGGGTCAGCGCCGCGATCGCCCGATTGACCAGGACCACCCCGATGTCGGTCGCCGGTATCAGGGCAAGTGCTGCCATGAGCGCCCGCCATGGCCACGAGAGCTCGATGGCGAGAACGGGCAGTGCCAGAGCCAGGGCGCTCACCAGCGCAACCGAGGTGAGGTAGACGACCGCGGCGTGTCTGCGGAGGAATCGTGCGGCGATCAGCCCGGCGCCGGGACGGAAGCCGATCTGGTCCTCGAGGTGGGTCCTGCCCTCCCCGATCAGGTAGTAACCGGGGTCACGCTGACGACGGTCGTCGAGCTGGGAGCCGGCCAGCCGGAGTGTCGCCCTGGCCACGTCGAGCTCGGACGTCCCCGACCTCTTCGACAACTCCTCGATGGCGTGCCGATAGCGGTCCCTGGTGGCGAAGCTCATCTCGCCGTAGGAGCTCTCTGCGGTCAGAGTCCGATCGACCAGGCTGACCCCCTCCACGAAGTCGGCCCAATCGAAGAAGTTGACCTGGCGGAGGCTGGTCACGATGTTGCGCACCGTCACGTTGGTCGCCGCCTGGCGACGATGGGTCTCGTTGACCACCTCGTCCGGCGCCATCCCCTCGGCGGCGAGACGTTCGAGGAGCCCGGCGAGACCTGGGGTGGTCTCGGGATCCTGGTCACGGAGCCGGAGCAGCAGCTGGGTAGCAAAGGGCTGGGGCAACTCGCCCGGCTCGAAGCGATCCAGCGCAGATCTGACGTCGCCGGCTCGTCCCCCGGCCACTCCGAGGAGCCCGTCGGCCGTCTCGTCCGCCTCCCGCCGCAGCCTCCTCGCCCGTACGATCGACTCCGCCATCCGCCGCAGGTTCTCGATCAGGATCAGGCGGAGGGTGGTGGGTATCGCCCAGAGCTCGCCGATGGTGAGGGGCTCGACGTCCTGGTAGGCGATTGCGAACCGGCGAAGCGCTTCCGGATCGAAGCGGCTGTCGAGGTGGGCGACATACGCCCAGACCATCCCGTAGACCCGCGGGTATCCGGCCAGGTGGCCGGACTCGAGCTTGGGGAGCTCCCGGTAATAGCCCGGAGGGAGATTCTCTCGTATCTCGCGGAGTTGGCTCTCGACGAGGTGGAAGTTGTCAACCAGCCATTCCGCGGCCGGAGTGAGCAGCGCCTCTTCCCGTATCGCCTTGGACAGCTCCCGATACGAGGAGAGAAGAACCTCGCCGTTCTCACCGAGACGCCGGGAGAGAAGCCGGAGACGTCCCCGCCGCCCACCCACTCTCTGGGTCTCGGCCAGGCTGCGAGCGTGCTGTTCCAGCCGTTCGACGCTGAACAGCTCCGCACGGATGGGCTCGTCGATGGGCTGGGATCCCGATCCGCGGGTGGATGGCACCATCGCACAATACGTGAGCGACAACCCGACTAACGAAGAGCGGCGTCTCCCCACCCTGCCCCCGCCGATCGCGGGCCGCGACTCGTTTCGCCCGGCCGGATAGGGTTTCGCCGATGACCCATGAATCGCTCCGGCTCCGCACCCTCGACGGAGGAGAGCTCGCTCTCGACTCGAGCGCCCTGGATCCGATCCCGGAGGACAGCAGGCTCCGGCCCGGTGAGCCCGGCTTCGAGGAAGCCACCCGGATCTGGAACGGCATGATCCGCAAGCAGCCGGCGCTGGTACTCCAACCGGCGAGCCCGGACCAGGTCGCCTCGGCGGTAAACCTGGCTCGGGAGAATCGTCTCGTCATCTCGATCAAGGGCGGAGGTCACAACATCTCCGGCCTGTCCCTGGTCGACGGGGGGATGACACTCGACATGTCCCGGATGCGCGATGTCCGGGTCGACCGGGATGCAATGCTGGTCCGGGTGGGGCCGGGATGTCTTCTCGGCGACGTCGACCGGGTCACCCAGGAACACGGCTTGGCCACCACGCTCGGCTTCGTCTCCGAGACCGGCGTCGCCGGCCTCACCCTCGGTGGCGGGTTCGGCTATCTGTCCAGGCGGTTCGGGTACACCGTCGACGACCTGGTCGAGGTTGGGATCGTCACCGCCGACGGCCGGCAGCGACGGGTCGACCGCGCCACCGAGCCCGACCTGTTCTGGGCGCTGCGCGGAGGCGGGGGCAACTTCGGAGTGGTCACCGACTTCACGTTCAAGCTGCATCAGGTCGGCCCCGCCATCATGGGCGGTCTCATCGCCTGGCCGGCCGCGGACCACGCCGAGGACGTGCTCGGTGCCTACATGGAGGTCACGTCGAGCGCTCCCCGGGAGCTGACCCTGGTGTGCACGATGCGTCTCGCCCCCCCGGCACCGTTCATCCCCGAGACCTGGCACGGCAAGCCGATCATCGCCATGGTCGCCTGCCACAGCGGCGACGAGACCCAGGCGGCCCACGACCTGGCCGCGATCAAGGGGCTGGGAAAGCCGATCGCCGACTTGGTGGTCCCCAAGACCTACGTCGAACAGCAGTCGATGTTGAACGCCACACAGCCCAAGGGGGCGCACTACTACTGGAAGACCGAATTCCTCCCCGGTTTGAGCGACGGCTATCTCGAGGTGTTCCGCGCCGGCGCCGCCGGGATCGAGTCGCCGATGTCCCAGATCATGATGTTCCACATCGAAGGGGCGGTGAACGAGCATCCCGAGGACGACGGGGCGATGGGCAACCGGGATGCAGCATTCGTCACCGGCGCCGCCGGCGCCTGGCCCGCCACCGACCCGAACGGGCCGAGTCACCAGGAATGGGTCCGAGACACCTGGGAGCGGATCCGGCCCTTCTCCACCGGTGGCAACTACATCAACTTCCAGACAACCGACGACGACGAATCACGGATCGAGGCCTCCTACCGGGGCAACTACACCAGGCTGCGCCAGGTGAAAGCCGAGTACGACCCGGAGAACCTGTTCCGGGTCAACCGCAACCTCGAGCCGGCCTGAGTGAGGCACCCGGTTAGGTTCCACTCTCGTGTCACTTAGCGCCGACCAGCTGGAGATCCTGACCGAGGTGAACAGGGTGGTCATCGAGACCCGATCCGGCGAACGCTCCATCGCCACCATCATCTGGGTCGTGGTCGACGACGGGGATGTGTTCGTCCGCTCGGTCCGGGGCGAGTCGGGCAAGTGGTATCAGCGGGCCCTGGCCCAGCCGGAGGTGACGTTGCGGGTCGGCGACGACCGGATCCGGTTCACCGCGGTCCCGGCCGGAGACGCCGAGTCGGTGGAACGCGTCTCTGCCGCCCTACGCCGCAAGTACCCGCCGGGCGGGTCGCTCGACTCGATGCTCCATCCCGACGTGCTCGGCACCACCCTCCGGCTCGAGCCGGTCTGAGACCGGCGAGGGCGGTCCCCGGACTCAGCCCTGCAGACCCAATTCCGCCCTGAGCTCGTCGAGCTTGGCGTCGGCTTGAGTGGTGTTGATCGCCTTGCGCAGCTCGGACTCGGCACCTTCCGGGGTCGCCTCGCGAAGCTCGGCCTTGGCCATCGCCTCCGCCTTGCGCTGCTCGATCTTGGTCTCCACCTGCTCCAGGCTGGGCATGTCGTCGGTGACGCTGGCCGACATCGACTCCACCGCCGAGTTGACCGTCTCCTGCATCTTGGCCTGCTGCAGCGTGCCCAGCATCTCCATCCGCTTCGCCGAGAGCTCCTGGAGGTTCATTGCGTTGGTCTGGACCGCCTCCTTGGCCGACTCGGCCTGTCCCACCGCGATCTCGTACTGCTCTTTGAGCGAGTTGACGTTGTTCTCGGAGGCTTGCAGCTTCATCGCCAGCGACTGGGCAGCCTGGGTCCACTTGGTGACCGCGGCCTGATCACCGGCCTTGTTCGCCTCGTCGGCTTTGAGCAGAGCCTGCTTGGCCATCTCCCGGGCCTCCCCGACGTCGCCGGCGGCGCGCTCGATCTGGCTCTCCAGCGTTGTCTTGTGGGCGATGACCTTGGCTGCCTGGTTTCGCAGGTCCTGGTCACGCCTTCGTACCTCATCGATGGCCGATTGGACCTCGATCTCCGGGTCCATCGCA
>DASUSU010000244.1:0-3953 GCA_036374915.1 Acidimicrobiia bacterium
GCTGAACGTGCTCGGGGCGGACGTGGTCGAGGTGTCGCCCCCCTATGACGGGCCGGGTGAGCAAACCGTCTACCTGGCCAACCGGATCGTGCTCGAGATCCTCAACGGGATGGCGGAGAGAGAGGTCGAGAGCCGGGGGAAGAGTGGTTCCTGAACCGTATCGGGGGAGCTTCGAGCTGCCCGCCTCGTCATCCACCGTATTCGCCCATCTCACCATGGACGACTTGCTCGCCGCCTGGTGGCCCGACGGCGCCGACACCGACCCCACGCCGGGCGGCAGGATGCATCTCTGGTGGGATGGCCCGGGCTGGCACCTCCGCGGCGAGTACCTGGAGGTGGAGCCTCCGGAGCGGCTGGTCTACACCTGGAAGTGGGACCACGACGACCTCCCGGAACGTCGGGTGGTCATGACCCTCTCGGTGGCCGGGTCGGGCACAACCCGGGTCGACATCGAGCACGACGCCGGCTCAGACGAGGAGCGGCAGTCCCATGCCGAGGGATGGGAGTTCTTCCTCGGTCAACTGCGCGAGCTCCTCACCGCGGGTTGACGGCGGGCGCCCCGCCCTCAGCTCATCCCTTGATCAGGTCGAGGCTCAACGGGTACTTGTACAGCTGGCCTCGGGATGCGGCAAGTGAGGCGAGCAATGCGAAGATCAGCTCCAGCACCACCAAGGCGAGCAGGACGAAGATCAGGGGGACCGCAATCACCAGGCCGATCACGGTGATGGCGAACAGGATCGCCAGAAACCCGCCGACCACGAAGTAGATGAGCAGTGTGAGCTGGAAGTTGAGTGCGGCCCGGGCGTGGGGCTCGACCGCCGGGTCGTCACGCTTCATGAACCAGACGATCAACGGCCCGATCAATGACGGGAGCCCGATCAGCTGGATGAATGCGGAGGCGTGGGAGAGGACCTGCCACATCTGTTGATCCGAGGGCCGCGGTTGCGGCTGGGGCACCAACGGGGGCTGCTGTGTCATGACATGATGGTAGGCCCGGAGTGGGCGCGGCGAGAGGCCCGAACCGGCGGCCGTTTCTCAGAGCTCGGGGTTCTCCCAGACGATCAGGGCCGCCCAACCATCGTCGGCCTCGTCCTCCAGATAGTTCTCCAGGAGACCCCGCACCTCGAAACCGTGCGAGAGTTGGAAGCTGAGCGTGGGATCGTGGAGCTCGCCGGACACGACCCGATCCACGTACTGGTCGATGGGCATGCTCGCCTTGTGGTGGAAATAGCCGGGCAGCGATCCGCCGGCGATGATCCCCCGTTTCCCGTCCGCGATCACCAGCGACTTCCGTTTCTCGTAGAGCATCCCCCCGATCCCCCGGCCCCGGTACTCGGGGAGGACGGTGATGTCGGTCCCGTAGTACCAGTCACCGTCGGGATCGTGATTGCCGCACTGATGCTCCCCGGTGATGCCGGCGATCGTGTGCTGCGGGTTCTCGAAATCGAAGTCGAGATAGATCCCCGCCCCCATGCCGACCGGGCGTCCATCTACGACCGCGACGAAGTAGCCCTCCGGGAACACCTTTGCATACTCGGCGATGTCCTCCTTGGAGAGGAGGTCCTCGGGGTTGGCCATCGGGAAGCAGGTCAGCTCGATCCGCTCCAACTCCTCGGCCATCTCGGGTTGGAGGTTGACGATGCTGACCCCGCTCACAGACGGAAGGTCTCCCAGGGTCGGTCGCCGGGCACACCCCACACCGAGTCGAGGCGCCGCTCCGCCGGTCGGATCATCACCGCCCCGCATGTGGCCACCTCATGGGGCGAGTCGGCACGACGGGCGATCGACGGATCGGAGAAGAAGGCGTCGAGATCACCCACCAGATCGGCCCCCCTGTCCAATCGGGTCTGGCTCCCCTCGACGTGCTCCGGTGGCCGTTCCCCCTCCTCCAGACTCGGCCCCGGCGCCAGGCAGTGGTTGGTGTGGACAAAAGGCCTCTCGGCGACACGGGTCACCTCCACGGTTCCCGGCATCGCCTCGATGTTGGCCCCGGTCCCGTCGGGGCCCATGATCAGGTAGTTGTGGCCTCCGGCGAGATCGGCGTCGAGGACGGCGGCGATGGCATCGTCGAGACTGGTTTGCTCCAGGACTTTGCGCACGACGAACGGCCAGGTGACGCCGGGCTTCCCGATCGAGGTGAGGTTGTTGATCCCGACCCCGATCCCGGCCTCGTTCATCCCGATCTGACCGAGACAGCCCGCGGTCGTCTGCACCACTGCGCCGGGGCCCGACACCGGGTCGAGCTTGAGCATCACCACGTACTCGCCTGCCGAGGCATGCATGTCCCAGGTCTGTGCGAGCACCCCTTGTTCGGGGTCGAGCACGGCGGTGCAGTCGTCCTCGATCGGGGCCCACCCGTCGTGGGCCCGGATCACGTCCACCAGATCGGTGAAGCCCCCGACCACCACCGCCTCGGCGGGGGTGATCCCGGCCGCCTCGGCCAGGGCGAGCATCTCGTCGAAGAGAGCGGGCGAGTAGGCGTGGTGATGGGCCAGGGTGGCTTCGGCGAGAGCGACGACCGTTTCAACCTGGGCGGGGCGCCCGGCCCAGGTGGCGTCCCCTGACAGACCGAGACGCTCGTCGAGGTAGTCGCGGATCAGCGGCTTGCACTCGGTCCCGTGCACCCGCCCGAAGTCGGCGGGTTCGCCGTATATCTCGAGCACCCGGAGCGGCCCACTGTCCATGTCCCAACGCTAACGCGCGTTTCGCCCTCACAATCGGCGGGCCGGGCCTGCTCTCGCCATCAGGGCCCGAACCGCCCGGGGAACCGAATTCGCCATGCCACCCGTCCAAGCGACAGGCCCGAAGGGCTGGTGAAAGAGGAGAAGCAAATGAGAAGACTGGCAATGTTCCTGGCAATGGGGGTGGTCGTCGCGTCGTGCAGCGGCTCCGGAGAGAGCGCCTCGGTCACATTCGCCGACGGCTCCGCGGATCAGGATGAGCTCGGCGAGCGGTTCACCCCGGAGGAGGTCACCGCGACCACCGTGGCCGCAGCCGAGGCCGCGACCGATGGTGGCGGCATCGGGGTCAACCTCGAGGTGGCCCAGGATCGGAAGGTAATCCGACAGGCGCAGATGCAACTGGAGGCCGACGACACCAGGGCGGCGTTCGACCGGATCATCGCCCTGACCGAGGCCGCCGGCGGCTTCGTGGCCGACGCCACGGTGCATCCCGTCGACGGTGAGGAGGACCAGCCATCGGTGACCCTGACGCTGCGGATACCGGCGGCCGAGCTGAGCGAGACGATGAGTGCGATCAAGGGCTCGGTGCAGAAGGTCGTCACCGAGTCACAAGGGACCCAGGACGTGACCGAGCAGTACATCGACCTCGAGGCCCGGCTCACCAATCTCGAGGCCCTCGAGATCGAGCTGCGCGCCCTGCTCGCCGAGGTGAGGCAGCAACCCGAGGCCGACCCGGACAAGCTGCTCCGTGTCTTCAACGAGATCTCGATCGTCAGGGGACAGATCGAGCAGATCCAGGGTCAGCTCAACTATCTCGACGACGTGGTCGACCTGGCCACCCTGAGCATCGGCCTCACCCCGACCCCGGCCGCGGTGCCGATCGTCGAAGACACATGGGAACCGGTCGAGGTGGCGCGGGACGCATTGCGCAGCCTGGTCGCCGGGCTTCAGGACGTGGCGGCATGGGCGATCCATTTCGCACTGTTCACCCTTCCCATGCTGCTGCTCACGCTCGGCGTCCCCCTGCTGGTGGGATGGGTGGGATACCGGCAGTGGCGAAAGCGCCGACCTCCGGTGGCACCGAGCGGGCCGGTTCCAACCGAGACCTGAGTCGATGCTCCGATGGCGGGGTCAGGGCGATTCCAGCCCTACCCCGCCATCGGCGATCAGTCCCTCCACGACTGCTCTCAGCTCGCCTGAGGTGATGCGGTCCTCGAGATGACGCCCCGGGCAAAGGGTGGGGGCATGGTCCCGGTGACCACTTATGGTTCC
>DASUSU010000245.1:0-7621 GCA_036374915.1 Acidimicrobiia bacterium
GACCGCGACGCCATCATCGTGTTCATCGTCGGGGTCTATGCCATCGGCCATCTCTCGCTGTACGCCTTCGCCCAACTGCGCGACTCCCACATCAGCTCGATCCGCGGTTTCGTCAAGACGCTCGAGGCCAAGGACATGTACACCCGGGGCCACACCGAGCGGGTCGCCTTCTTCGCCCAGATGATCGGTGAGGAGCTCAAGTTCACCGGCACCCAGCTGGAGACGGTGCGTTGGTCGGCGCTGATCCACGATCTCGGCAAGCTGGCCGTGCCCACCGAGTTGATCCGGAAGCGGGGCCGGCTCGACGACAAGGAGTACGCCGAGATGAAGGCACACGCCCGCCTCGTCGAGGAGATCCTGGCCGAGGTGGACTTCCTCCAGCCCATGGTCGAGATCGCCTCCAATCATCACAGCAACTACGACGGGAGCGGGTACGGGGGAAGCGGGCACAGCGAGGGCCGGACCCCCAAGCTCGAGGCCAACATCATCGCCGCCGCCGATGCCTTCGACGCGATGACCTCTGCACGCTCCTATCGGATGGCGCTGTCCCAGCAGTACGCCATCGCCGAGCTGAGACGCAACTCCGGAGCCCAGTTCGATCCGGAGGTGGTCGACGCATTCGAGCGGGCGCTGAACAAGACAGGGCAGCGATGGGGCGCGCCCCACGTCGACGACGAGGAGATGGCCCGTCGTCTCGCCGAGGAGCCGGAGCTGACCCTACGTGGCTGAGATGGGCCCCCGCACCCTGTCGCTGGTCTCCTGGCTCTACGCTGCTGTCATCGCCGGTCTCGGGCTCTATGCCTCGACGGTTGCCACCAGCAGCCTCCTCACCCTTCTGATCGCAGTCGCGGCATTGGTGGTTGCCTCCACCGTGGGGGTGGCGGCATCCAACGCGGGCAACCGATTCACCACGGGCCTGGCCGTGGCCGCCGCCGTCCCGATGGTCCTGGGGCAGGGCGACCGGGTCGATCTCGGCGGCTCGATCGCCATCTACGGGATCGGCCTGGCCATCGTCTGGGTGATCCGGTACGCACGCGGGGAAGGGCACACTTCTCTGCTTCCCACGGTGGTTCGACGCTTTGCCGGTTACGTGGTCTACGCCAGCACCTACTCGGCGCTTCGGGTCGGGCCCTTCACCGAGCTGACCGGTGGCTGGGAGGACCTGTTCCCGTTCACGGTGGCCCTGGTCGCATGGATCGGGGTCGAGGTCGTCCTCCGCGCGGTGCTGGTGGTGGGCAAGCGCGAGCTGTCACGCGGCTACCTGGCCCGATCCCTGCTCCACGATTTGAACGTTTTCCTCGGTCTGGCCATGACCGGCGCCCTGTTCGGGGAGTTGTGGCCCAAGCTGCGATGGTGGGCACTGCCCATCGCCCTGCTGCCCTATTCGTTCGCCCATCTCGCCTTCGGGAGGTTCCAGCAGACCAAGGTCACCTACAAGCAGACGATCCGGGCGTTGGCCCGCATCCCCGAGGTTTCCGGGCTCGGGGTCGACGGTCATGCCGACCGGACCACCGACCTGGCCTCGGCGATCGCCAAGGAGATCGGTCTGGGCCCGGTCCAGGTGGAGGACGTGGAGTACGCCGGGCTGATGCACGACATCGGGCGGGTCAGCCTCAACGAGCCCCAGATCCTGCGCATGGGCTACAGCGACGACGACATCGCCCGATGGAGCTCGGAGATCATCGCCGAATCGCCGTATCTGAGCCGGGTCGCGGCCCACGTCCGTCATCAATACGAGCCCTATCGCAAACCCGGGGAGCAGACCGACCCGGACGTCTCGGTGGTCTCGAGGATCATCAAGGTTGCCGCCGCCTACGACTGGCAGGTGCACCAGGACGGCCTCTCTCCCCTCCAGGCACTGGAGAATCTCCACGCCGGGGCCGCCTATGAGTACGATCCGAGGATCGTGGCCTCACTCCGGCGTCTGCTCGAGAGCCGGGATGTGCTGACGCCGGTTCGGGTCTGAGGCGATCAGGGCTTGCTGGCGGAGCCGGGCTGGGCGTGGGCGCCGCGCCTGAAGTAACGGCGAGGGCGACGCAGCTCGTGCTCGAGGAAGCGGCCCAGACCGACGGCGAGAAACACGTCCCCCAGGCTGATCACCTCGCCCAGGGATCCGAGTCGGAGCGGGATCACGTCTGCGAGCAGGGTGAGACGCGAGTCGGCATCGAGGATGATGTGCTTGAAGGAGCCGGAGAGATCGGGCTCGGTGACGGTGAAGCCGCTGGCGACCTCGGCCGCCTCGGCCAGCACCGGCATTCCCCCGTTGATTGCGATGACGGTGAAGTTCATCAGCACCCCCAGGCCGGCGAGCCACATCCCGGGGCGAGTCCGATTCAGCAGCACCATGACCATGAGCAGACCGTAGGAGAGGAGCACCATGCCGAGGCCGAGACCGTCGGCCCAATCGGTGGCCGGGAGCCAGGTGGTACCAAACTGCAGACCGAGCGCGATCAGCAGCAGCCACCAGGCGCTCAGCTCGATGTCACCGAGGTTGGTGAGACGTCCCCCGCGCAGGACGGCCATGCTCAGGGCGATGAACAGGACGATGGCCAGCCATAGCATTGGCCCCCGACGGTAATACCGGACGCGTTCACACAGAAAGGGAAGAGTTTGGTCTCCTACCAAGTCAGCGGAGCCAGGGCGACGATCACCATCGACGATCCCGACCGCCACAACCCGATGTCGGTGGAGACGATGCAGGGTCTGCTCGAGGCGACCCGGAAGGCGGTCGATGACCCCGTCGTCCGCGTCCTGGTCTACACCGGCGCCGGCAACCGCGCCTTCTCGGCGGGTGGTGACCTGTCCGGCTCCTTCGTCGACGATCCGGTTGCCCTGCACCAAGCCCGGGGCGCTTTCGCCGATCTGTTCCGACTGATGGCCCGGGGTGGGAAGCCGACCGTGGCCCGGGTCAACGGGCACGCACTGGCCGGAGGTTTCGGGCTGGCAGTCGCCTGCGACGTGACCATCTGCGTCGAGGGGGCAAAGCTGGGCCTTCCCGAGGTCACCGTCGGGTTGTGGCCGATGATGGTCTCGGCCGTCCTGGCCCGGGTGATGCCGAGGAAGGCGGCGCTGGAGCTGATGCTCACCGGTCGACTCATCGACCCCCACGAGGCGCAGCGACTCGGCGCCGTGTCCCGGGTCGTCCCCCCGGACGAGCTCGACGCCGCCGTATCCGAGACAGTCGCTGCGCTCGAGGCGAAGAGCGGGGCGGTGACCCTGATCGGCCGCGATTCGTTCTACGGCATCCTCGACCTCGACTTCGACGCCGCGCTCGACCGGCTCCAGACCGGGCTCACCGCGGTCGCATCGAGCGGCGACGCCGCCGAGGGGATTGCAGCGTTCAACGAGAAGCGCCCTCCGGTCTGGGGCGAGCCCGGCCGGTAGGCAGCGTCGCCTCACGGGGTTGATGCCCGTGGCCCATGGCCTATGGCGGGGTTCTCTATAGCCTTCTGTCGATGGATAGACGGAAGATGGCCATCGTCGGCTGGACGCTCATCTGGGGCGGGTTGCTGACCTTCGGCTATCTGGGCTGGCAGTTGTTGGGCACCGACGTGCTCAACGCCCGGGTGCAGGCCGAGGCCGCCGAGACGCTGGACCGGCATCTCGAGGTTGCTGCCGAGGAGCCGCCGGTCGTAGTCGAGGTGGTCGAGGAGGAAGCGGAGGGGGAGGAGGGCTTCCAAGTCGAGCACTTCCAGGAGGCGATCCCTGCCGAAGACGTGGGCTTTGCCCGACTCAGTGTCCCCTCTCTCGACCTGGAGGCCGTGATGTTCGAAGGCGTGTCCACAGTCACCCTGACCAAGGGCCCCGGGCACATGCCGGGAACGCCCCTTCCCGGCCAGCCGGGGAACTCGGTGATCTCGGGGCACCGGACCACCTACGGTCGCCCGTTCTACGACCTCGACCTCCTGGGTCCCGGCGACCGGATCGAGGTCGAGACCAGCATCGGGCTCCACGTCTACGAGGTTCGCGAGTCGTTCGTGGTCGCGCCCACCGACGTCTGGGTCACCGATGACAAGCCGGGGGCATGGCTGACCCTGACCACCTGTCATCCCCGCTTCTCCGCACGGGAACGGTTGATCGTGACCGCCGAGCTGGTGGAAGGGCCCAATTTCGACTACGTGCAGTTCCTCGACCGGCTTCCGGCACCCGCGTAGCCAGCAGCGGTCAGCCGGTCATCTCCTCCAGCGCCTCGACGGTGAGGACCCCGTTGAAGACCTCGGTCACCTCGCCTCTCCCATCGAGAAAGTAGGTGACCGGCAGCCCGAAGTTGGGATAGGCCGCCTCGAAGGCGGCGTTGCCGATGGCGAGGGGATAGTCGGGGCGGATCTCGGCGGCGAAGGCCCGGGCATCCTCGACACGGTCCTCGACGGCGACACCGACCACTGCCACCCCCGGGTTGGCTGCGGCGAACGCGGACAGGTCGGGGATCTCCTCGCGGCATGGAGGGCACCACGACGCCCAGAGATTGAGGACCAGGGGTCGCCCGTCGCCCGAGACGTGGTCGGCGAGGGCGAAGCTGCCGCCATCGAGCAACTCGACGGTGAAGTCCGGGGCCGGCTCACCTGTCTCGGCGCTGGGTGGCGGGCTGTCCAGCGCCCAGGCCACCGCCAGGCCGACGGCGACGACCGCGACGAACACCCCGGAGAGCAGGAAGCCGCGTCGCGGAAGCGGGTCGGCCCGGTCGTCAGGCAGAGGCCATTCTCCTCAGCACGTAGTGGAGGATGCCACCGTTGCGCAGGTACTCCACCTCGATCGGGGTGTCGACACGGGCCACGGTCTCGAACTGCTTCACCGAACCGTCGCCACCGGTCGCGGTCACCTGGACCAATTGCCTCGGTTGCAGTGTGTCCGGCACGGCGATGTCGAATGTCTCGGAGCCGTCGATCCCGAGCGAGGCCGAATCCTGGCCCTCGATGAAGGTGAGGGGCAGGACTCCCATCATCACCAGGTTGGAGCGGTGGATCCGCTCGAACGACTTGGTGATGACGGCCCGCACCCCGAGGAGGAATGCCCCTTTCGCCGCCCAGTCCCGCGACGATCCCATCCCGTAGTCGTTGCCCGCAATCACGATGAGTGGGACGCCCGCCTCCTGATAGTGCATGGCCGCGTCGTATACCGATTTCACCTCGCCGTCGAGGAAGTCGGTGGTCCATCCCCCTTCGGTTCCCGGTGCCAACTCATTGCGAACCCGGATGTTGGCGAAGGTCCCCCTGGTCATCACCCGGTCGTTGCCCCGGCGGGACCCGTAGGAGTTGAACATCGCCGGCTGTACACCCTGAGAGATCAGGTACTGGCCGGCGGGGCTGGCCGGGGAGATGTTCCCGGCCGGGCTGATGTGATCGGTGGTCACCGAGTCGCCCAGTTTGGCCAGCACCCTTGCTCCCACCACGGGCTCGATCCGGGCCGGCTCCGGGGTGAGCCCGACGAAGAACGGAGGCTCCTGGATGTAGGTGGAGGCCTCGTCCCATTGGTAGAGGTCGGATTCGGGCGTGGTTATCGCCCGCCACTCCTCGGACCCGGCGAACACGTCCGAGTACCTCTCCACGAACTGACTCTGCTTGACGAAACTGGTGACGGTCCGGTCGATCTCGTCCTGAGTGGGCCAGATGTCCCTGAGGTACACCTCGTTTCCCGCCCGGTCCATGCCCAGGGGCTCGGCGATCGGGTCCCAGTCGACGGTTCCGGCGATGGCGTAGGCCACCACCAGCGGGGGAGAGGCCAGGTAGTTGGCCCGGACGTCGGGGGAGATCCTCCCCTCGAAGTTCCGGTTGCCGGACAGGACCGACACTGCCACCAGGCCGTTCTCGTCGACGGCCTTGGAGATCGGCTCGGGCAGGGGGCCCGAGTTGCCGATGCAGGTGGTGCATCCATAGCCGACCACGAAGAAGCCGAGCGCCTCGAGGTCCTCGAGCAGACCGGAGCCGGTCAGGTACTCGGTGACCACCTTGGACCCCGGCGCCAGGGACGACTTCACCCACGGCTTCCTCTCCAAGCCCAGCTCCCGGGCCCGGCGAGCGACCAGACCGGCGCCGATCATCACGTCGGGGTTGGAGGTGTTGGTGCACGAGGTTATGGCGGCGATGACGACGTCGCCGTCGGTCAGCTTGAACCGCTCACCCTCGTATTCCACGTCGACGCCGATCTTGGGCCTGAGCGCCCCGGCCGGGGCGGGGAGCCCGCCCTCGTCCTCCCAGCTCACCACGGTCGAGTTGGTCGATCCGCCGTTCTTGCCGAACAGGTTGGTCAGATCCGAGCGCCACTGGGTCTGCATGGCGGAGAGGGCGATCCTGTCCTGGGGCCGTCTCGGGCCGGCCAGGGAAGGCTCGACCGTCGACATGTCCAGCTCGAGGGTGGAGGAGTAGAGGATCTCCCTCCGGTCGTCGCGCCACAGACCCTGGGTCTTGTAGTACTGCTCCACCGTGTCGACCAGCTTGTCGTCGCGGCCGGTCAGACGCAGGTACCTGAGTGTCTGCTCGTCGACCGGGAAGTAGCCGACGGTCGCCCCGTACTCCGGAGCCATGTTGGCGATGGTGGCCCGGTTGGCGACGGGCATCTCGGCCAGGCCGGGACCGTGGAACTCGACGAACTTGTCCACCACCCCGTGTTCCCGGAGCAGCTCGGTCACCCGGAGCACGAGGTCGGTGGCGGTCGCCCCCTCGGCCAGCTTGCCGGTGAGCCTGAACCCCACCACCTCGGGGAGGAGCATGTAGATCGGCTGACCCACCATGGCCGCCTCGGCTTCGATGCCCCCTACCCCCCATCCGACCACCCCGAGTCCGTTGATCATGGTGGTGTGGCTGTCGGTGCCGACCAGGCTGTCGGGGTAGAGCCACTGGCCGTCGTCCCAGACCACCTTGGCCAGGTACTCCAGGTTGACCTGGTGGACGATCCCGGTCGCCGGTGGCACCACCCGGAAGTTGGCGAAGCCCGACTGGCCCCACTTGAGGAACTCGTAGCGCTCTTGGTTCCGCTCGAACTCCTTGCGCGAGTTGATCATCAGCGCGTCGGCCCGGGCGAAGGCATCCACCTGCACCGAATGATCGACCACGAGGTCGACCGGGATCAGCGGGTTGACCTTCTGCGCCGCTGCCTCGTCGCCGGTCATGCGAACGATCGCCGAGCGCATCGCAGCCAGGTCGACGACGGTAGGCACCCCGGTGAAGTCCTGGAGCACCACCCTCCCCGGCACGAACGGGATCTCGCCGTCGCCGACCCGGGCCGGGTCGTAAGCGGCGATTTGCCTGATGTCGTGCTCGGTGATCGCCTTACCGTCGAGGTTGCGCAGGGCCGACTCGAGCAAGACCTTTATCGAGTAGGGGAGTCGCTCGGCGCCTTCGACGGCGTCGAGACGTGCGATCTCCCTGGGGCCGAGGGCGGTTTCGACCGTTGCCCGGGCCCGAAACGGATCGATGGACATGGGGGTCCTTTCAGTTTCTCTGCGCCTCAGGGTACCGAGTGAGGGTGCCCTAGCCCCGAGGGGGATCCCCTAATCAGAGCTCAGTTGCCGGCACCCGAAAAAACGGCGAGAAATCTCCTCCGACCACCGATCACCCCCCGACTGCCGATCAACCGATGCTGACCGGAACCCGGGTGACGCAGTCGTGCTCGAGATCGGTGTGGG
>DASUSU010000246.1:0-2195 GCA_036374915.1 Acidimicrobiia bacterium
GGCCGGAGCCGCCCACCACGATTGAGATCAACTGAGACTGAAACAGGTCTCGGTGAACTCGAACTCCGCCGCCAACGGCGACGTGTACATCGACTCGATCAGGGTCACACCCGTCGAAGTCCCGTCGGCCAGACCCGCCGGGTCGGGACGGGAGATGAACTGGGCCCTCTGCACCCGATCGTTCGGCTCGCCGACATAGGTCTCGTCGGGAGCAAGCCCGTCGAAGGTGACCGACTCCAGGCTCTTGGCCGCAGCCAGGACGCCCGCTTGGGTCATGTCTCCGGCGTCGTATGCAGCCCGAAGTGCCTGCTCCATGATCTTGGCCTCGATCACGCCCTCGGCGTAGTAGTCGAGCGGCGGTTGCCCGGCCGCCTCCACCAGGTCACGCACCTCCTGGTTCCCGGCGCTGTCCGCACCCCACGGTGCGTAGTACGCCGAGACGTAGAAGTTGCTGGCCAGGGCTTCGTTGATCGGGGAATCGGGGCCAACCAGAGCCGGGTTCCAGGTCGGGCCTGCCCCGGACCAGAGCGCACCGGTGAACCCGGCGGCCAATGCCTGCCCGTAGATCGACCCGAAGGGCGTCGGCGAGGTGGTCACCCAGACCAGGTCCGCCCCGGAGCCGGCGATCCCGCTGGCCACCTCGGCCAGAGTTGCCTCGTCGGCGGCGTTGATCAGACCGGTGCCGTCGTAGACGATCTCGAGACCGAGAGCCTCGGCGGCCAGCCTGGCGCCCGCGTTCGAGTCCTCGCCGTAGTCACCAGGGCTGGAGGCGATGGCGATGGTCGCCGCATCCGGCGCTTCGAGCGTCAGATACTCGATCATGTTCATCGCTTCGATGCAGTAGGGCACCCCGTGTGGGACCAGGTTCGAGTTGAGCGCCGGGTCGGACCATCCCGAGTACCAGGTGAGCGGGATGGCCAGGATCCCGTCTTCCTGCAGTTGCGGGTTGATCGCCACGGTGTGTGGCGACCCGGTGGAGTGACCGAACGCCACCACCTGGGTCTTCAACTCCTCGTAGAGCTGGACATGGGTGTCGACGACATACCCGGTGTCGCGGACTTCGAGGTTGACCTGAAGACCGTTGATCCCGCCGTTCTCGTTGACCGCGCTCCAGTAGATCTCGTGACCGGAGTTGATCACCTGGACCAGCGGGGCGAAAGGACCGCTCAGGTCGGACAACAGCCCGATCGTGATGGTCTGCGCCTCGAGGTCGACACCGACATCGGTCGCGATCTCCATCGGCTCTTCGCCGGCAGTGGTCGTCGGCTCCTCTTCCTCGCCGGCCGTGGTCGTCGGCTCCTCAGCTCCGGCAGTGGTGGTGGTGTCGCCACCTTCACCGTCACCGCAGGCGGCGAGGACGAGACCGAGCACCAGCAGGAGCGCCAGCCACTTGGACTTTTTCCTCATTCTCTTCCTTCCTCCTCTTTGTTGTGAGAGTGCCCGAAGACACCTCCCCGGAGACCGCTCAATAAGTGAACGGCCAACCCTTCCAATAGTTGCGGATGCGAAGCCAGATGCCGTACAGACCGAGTGGTTCGAAGATCAAGAAGCCGATGATCAACAGACCGTAGAGGACCAGATTGAGCTGGGCCACCGACAATCCGGGCCCGACCCCGGCGAAGGTGTTGATCAGACCGAAGTCGTTGGGAGAGGTGGCGATGAACACGTTGGCCACCGCGGAGAGTATCCCCTCGCCCTGGACGGCCGCCGACTGGAGCCAGAGGGTGAAGTTCTGCACGACCCGGGGAAGCAACACGACGAAGGCGGAGCCGAGCAGCGTGCCGGTCACCGTCCCGGCGCCGCCGATCAGGATGATCGCGATGAACTGGACCGAGAGGAACAGATCCCATCGCTCCGGGATGACCCTCGACACGAACGAGGCGAGCAGGGCGCCGGCGATCCCGGCATAGAACGAGGAGATGCCGAAGGCGAGCAGCTTGTAGGCGAACTCGTCGACACCCATGATCTCGGCGGCGATGTCCCGGTCCCGGATCGACATGAACGCCCGGCCGACCCTGGTTCGCTGCAGGTTCTTGGCGAGCACGGTGAAGATCACCGCGAGGAGAACCAGCAGGAAGAACGACTTTGCGATCCCGGTCATGTCGAGGCCGAACCACGACCCGGCCGTGGTGAAGTCGATGAGCGGCGCCTCCTCTTTCCACAGTCGAACCTGGAGCGGAGGGAAGTCGCGGCCG
>DASUSU010000247.1:0-2008 GCA_036374915.1 Acidimicrobiia bacterium
GCCAAGACCAGCCACCACGGGATGTCGAGTCGCACGATGCGATGCCCGACGACAGGTTCCAGGGCGGGCACGACGAGGAGCCAACCGGACAGACCGATGCCGACTCCAATCGCGGCCGCTACTGCCCCGATCAACGCCCCGTTGGCCACCAGAGCCAGACGGAGGTGGCGCACGGTGGCGCCGATTGCGGCGAACATGCCCAATTGGCGAAGACGACGCTGGGCGACCACGACGAATCCCGCCGCCGCAACCAGCGACACCAGCAACAAGACGACGGAGCCGGCCAGGAGCACGCCGATGGCCGCCACGAGGCCTTCGTTCTCCGGTCTCCCGGCAACGACTGCGCTTGCCCCACTTGGCGGACGGAATGACTCGGCCCGGTCCTGACCTCCCTCGACCAGCATCGTCGCCGACTCCAGATCGGTTGTGATCCCCGGGGCGATCAGGGCGAACTCGTCGTTCAGGTTGCTCGGGTTCTCGACGACTCCCACCACGACCCAGCGGGTGCCACCGAGCTCGACGGTGGCATCGAGAGTGGCCCCCAGGGTGTCCGATGTCCCGTCCGTCACCGCCATCTCGTCGTCTGCGCTCGGATATCGACCCTCGACGAGAGCGAGCATTGGCGCGCTCGACGGCCCATGAGGATCCTGAGAGCGGAGCTCGATCGGGTCGAACAGGCCGGGGACCATGGAGTACCTGCGCCCGATGACGTCCACCGTGTCGAACCACTCGTCGGCTGCTGCGATGTCGACTGCCAAACCTCGTGCCTCGGGCTCGTCGAATTCGAGCGAGTGAGTCGCCTGCCCGAACGCCGCGTTCCCTTCGGCCGGAGCCAGGTTGTATGCCGCCGCCACTCCACCCACCGCAGCGGCAACCGCGAGGCAGAGCAGGACCAGCACCAATGATTGCGATCGCCACTCGCGTCGAAACAGACGCCACGCCCAACGGGCCACGGCTCGTCTCGCCGAAGCGCCTCCGTCGTCCCTCGTCTGGGCCGGGCGCTCGGCCTGTACGAGGTCGGTCACCGGCTCGGACCGGGCTCGAGAAGCGACTCGGGGCCCGACGGGGTGATGGTCTGGTCGACCATGCGGCCGTCGCGTAGGAACACCACCCGGTCGGCCCAGGCGGCCAGCTGGGAGTCGTGGGTCACAACGACCCCTGCCATGCCCCGTTGGCAGGCATCCCGAAGCAGTCGCATCACCGCCTCCCCGTTGACCGAGTCGAGGGCGCCGGACGGCTCGTCGGCGAGAAGCAGGCGCCGGTTGCCGACCACGGCCCGGGCCACCGCCACACGCTGCTGTTCACCGCCTGACAGATCGTCGGGGAAGTGGACTGCCCGGTCTTCCAAGCTGAGGGATCGCAGCGCCTCGTAGGCGGAATCCTGCGCCTGGGACGACGGGACGCCGTCGAGCTCCAAAGGCAGTGCGACGTTCTCGACGGCGGTGAGCCCGGCCAGGAGATTGAAGTCCTGGAAGACGTAGCCGATCGAGCGGCGCCGCAACCGTGCCCGATCGTCCATGGACAGGGCCGAGATCTCCGAGCCGTCGATCAGGATCTCTCCGCTGGTCGCCTCCTCGAGACTGCCCGCGATGGTGAGCAGGGTGCTCTTCCCCGACCCGCTGGGCCCCATCACCGCCACCAGCTCTCCACGATTCACGCTCAGGTCCACTTCACGGAGGGCACGAACCTCGGTGGCGCCCGAACCGTGGATCTTGGACACCCGGCGCATCTCGAGCATGGCAGTCATCGCATCGCCGATCGCTCGAGCGTCGCCTCGGGGGATCCGAGCGGCCGGTCGGATCTCTCAGATGCGAGCTGGCCGATCCGGGAGTCGGCGGCATCGAGCCAGCGAACGACTCCCTCCAAACGGAAGAGCTCGGCGTCCACGACCAACGCCAGCCTCATCTCCCCCGGGCCGGCTTCGGCCTTGATCCGCGTGTATCGCTGCATCGACTCCACCAGCCGGCGGCGGTGCGCCTGGATCACGTCCCGGACGTCGATCCCGGGG
>DASUSU010000248.1:0-4138 GCA_036374915.1 Acidimicrobiia bacterium
ACGGCGGGGGGCGGGGGGAAGGGCATGCGGATCGCGCAGGACGCCGAGCAGTTTCCCCAGCTCTTCGGCCTGGCGCAGAATGAGGCACTCTCGGCCTTCGGGAACGGGGCGGTATACGTCGAGAAATATCTCGAGCACCCGCGCCACGTCGAGGCCCAGGTGCTCTTCGACGAGCAGGGCAAGGGGGTTTTCCTCGGCGAACGGGATTGCTCGGTGCAGCGTCGTCATCAGAAGCTGATCGAGGAGACCCCATCGCCCGGGCTGACCGTCAAGCAGAGAAGGGCGTTGGGGCGGGCCGCCATCGCCGCCGGCAGGTCGTGCGGCTACGTCAACGCCGGCACCGTCGAATTCCTGGTCGATCGGGACGGAGAGTTCTACTTCCTGGAGATGAACACCCGTCTCCAGGTCGAGCACACGGTCACCGAGATGGTCACCGGGCTCGATCTGGTCGAGTGGCAGCTGAGGATCGCAGCGGGAGAGGAGCTGAGCTTCGACACGGTTGACCCGAGAGGTCACGCCATCGAGTTCCGGATCAACGCCGAGGACCCTCACAACGATTTCCTCCCCACCCCGGGACAGGTGGTCGAGTGGCAGGAGCCCTCCGGCCCAGGGGTGAGAGTCGACTCCTGGGTTCGCCCCGGCACCAACGTCTCCCAGTACTACGACAACCTCATGGCCAAGCTCGTCGTCTGGGCCCCCGATCGAGCCAGCGCGATCAATCGCGGCCGACGCGCCCTGGAAGAGTTTCGGGTCACCGGGGTGGCCTCGACCATCCCGGCCCATCTCGCCGTCCTCTCCCATCCCGAGTTCCTCAACGCGACACACCACACGCGATGGATGGAGGAGAGCGTCGACCTCGGCCAGGCCGCCCCTGACGCCAGTCCGTCACTACCCGAGGACGAGAGCCTCACCCGGCGTGACATCACGGTGGAGGTCGGCGGCCGCCGTTTCGCGGTCAGCTATTGGGCGCCGGAGGCGGTCTCAGGCACCGGGATCAGACGGCGGCCACCCACGCTGCAGGCGGGCTCGGTGGCACGCTCGGACGGGATGGTGACCGCACCGATGCAGGGCACCATCGTCAAGGTCCATGTGGCCGCCGGGTCGACTGTCAGCGAGGGTGACCCGATCTGTGTGCTCGAAGCGATGAAGATGGAGAACGAAGTGCGCTCTCCAACCGCCGGCGACGTCGTCGACCTGAGAGTTCAACCCGGCGACACGGTGACCCCGGGCCAGGTCATCGCCATCGTGAAATAGGCAATAAGCCCCAAGCCTTAGGCAATAGGCCAGAACCCGCTCTGGCTTATTGTCTGTTGCTTAGGGCCTATGGCTTTACTCAGCGGCGTCGGAGATTGCCTCTGACATCGAGGGGTGGACCATGAGCGTCTCCACCAGCTGATTCACGGTGACCTCGGCCTGGACCGCCAATGTGAGCACCCCGATCAGCTCGGAGGCGCGATGACCGACGATGGTCCCGCCGAGGACCACCCCGGTCGCCGGGTCCGAGGTCAGTTTGATGAACCCGCGGGTGAAGTGTTGGAGCACGGAGCGGGCGTTGGAGGCGAAGGGGACCTTCATCGTGCGCACCTTCCGCGAATGGGCAGCCGACTCGACGTCGACCAATCCCACCGAGGCGATCTCCGGCTCGGTGAAGATCGCCTCGGCCACCTTGGAGTAGTCGAGCGGGGTGACCGGCAGGTCGAGGGCATGACGTGCGATCTTCCGGCCCTGCATCGAGGCCACCGAGCTGAGCAGCATCTGGCCGGTCACGTCGCCGGCGGCGTAGATGTGCGGTGCCGACGTCCGCTGGTACTCGTCCACGTCGATGTACCCGTTGCTGGTGGTGATCCCGGCTGCGTCGAGGCCGAGACCCTCGCTGAGCGGGACCGATCCAACTGCGAGCAGGGCGTGGGTGCCGTGGACGATCCGGCCGTCGTCACAGAACACCGAGACACCGGCATCGGTGAGATCGATCTTCTCGGCACGAGCCCCGATGACCAGATGCACGCCACGTTCGAGGAAGTCCTCCTCGAGGACGGCGGCCACCTCGGCGTCCCGATGCGGGAGGATCTGGCGGCGGGACACGACCAACGTGACCTGAGACCCCAGGCTCTCGAAGATATGGGTGAATTCGACACCGGTCACGCCCGATCCGATGACCACGATGTGCTCGGGTACCTCGGCCAGGTCGTAGCAGTCGCGTGTGGTCAGGACCCGCTTCCCGTCGACCGGCGCCCAATCGGGGACCCTGGGGGCGGACCCGGTCGAAACCATGGCGACGTCGAAACGCAGGGTCCGCTCGTCGGATCCGGTCCGGACCACCGCCTCGTGGCCGGAGACGAATCGCCCTTCACCGCTGATCACCTCCACCGACTGCGATGCGAGCAGCTCGAGCCAGTTCCGGTTGATGTCGCCGGTGATCGTTTGGATCCTCGCGGCGAGGACCGAGATGTCGACCGTGGTCGGCTCGGTTGCCAGACCCAGCTTGGCCGCATTGCGCACCGAGGTGTGGCGCAGGGCGCTGGCCGCCATCGTCTTGGACGGGATGCAGTCCCAGAGGTGGGCGGCCCCGCCGACGATCTCCTTCTCCAGCAGAGTCACCCTTGCCCCCATCGAGGCGGCGCTGGTGGCGGCCTGGGTGCCGGCCGGGCCGCCCCCGATGATCAGTAGGTGTCGCTTGTCGCTCATGTCGTCCCTGTGGGTCTAGGCGGGACGGTAGACACCGAAGACCGAGCGGAGCCGATCGGAGACCTCACCGACCGTTGCCCCTTCCCGCAAGGCCAGCTTGATCCCGGGGAGGAGGTTGGCGTCGGTCGACGCCTGTTCCTCCACCTCCGCCAACGCCTTGGAAACGGCGACATCGGACCGGCTCGAGCGCCAGTCGGACAGCCGCCTCCGCTGCTCCTCCTCCAGCGCCGGGTCGACCTCCAGCACGGGGATGGCCTCACCGTCGCCCGAGGCGAATCGGTTGACCCCGACCACGATGCTCGACCCGTCGGCCTGTCGCCGCGCCTCGCGGTAGGCCGACTCCTCGATCTGGGCCTGCATCCAGCCCTCCTCGATTGCTGCGACCGCCCCACCCTTCTCCTCCACAGCCGTCAGGAGGCCATGCGCCGCCTCCTCGAGCCGATCGGTCAGGTACTCGACGAAGTACGAGCCCGCCAGGGGGTCGACGGTGTCAGCGACTCCGGACTCGTTGGCGATCACCTGCTGGGTGCGCAACGCGAGCAACGCCGACTCGTCGGTGGGGAGACCAAGCGCCTCGTCGTAGGAATTGGTGTGCAGCGACTGGGTCCCACCGAGCACGGCCGCCAGCGCCTGGAGTGTGGTGCGCACCACGTTGTTGAGGGGCTGCTGGGCGGTGAGCGTGGAGCCGGCGGTCTGGGTGTGGAAACGCATCGCCCAACTGCGCGGGTCCTTGGCGCCGACCTGGTCACGCATCAGCCTCGCCCAGATCCGCCGCCCAGCCCGGTACTTGGCGACCTCCTCGAAGAACATGTTGTGACCGTTCCAGAAGAAGGAGAGACGGGGGGCGAACACGTCGATGTCGAGACCGGCGTCGATGGCCGCCCTCACATAGGCGATCCCGTTGGCGATGGTGAAGGCGAGCTCCTGGGCGGCGGTGGCGCCGGCCTCCCGGATGTGATACCCGCTGCTCGAGATGGTGTTCCACTGCGGGAGCTCGCTCCCCGCGTACTCGAAGACGTTGGTGACCAGGCGCATCGAGGGGCGGGGCGGGTAGATGTATGTGCCCCGAGCGACGTACTCCTTGAGGATGTCGTTCTGGATCGTTCCCCGGAGCCCGACCGGGTCGACATCGTGTTCCTCGGCGACCAGCTGGTAGAGGAGAAGCAGGATCGGGGCGGTGGCGTTGATCGTCATCGATGTCGACACCTGATCGAGCGGTATCCCGGCGAACAGTCGCCGCATGTCGTCGAGGGTGTCGATGGCGACGCCGACCTTTCCCACCTCCCCCGCGGCCAGAGGCTGGTCCGAGTCGAGCCCCATCTGGGTGGGAAGGTCGAAGGCGACGCTCAGGCCGGTCTGCCCTGCGTCGAGCAGATCCCGAAAGCGGCGGTTGGTTTGCTCGGCGCTGCCGAACCCGGCGTATTGGCGCATGGTCCAGGGGCGGCCCCGGTAC
>DASUSU010000249.1:0-25428 GCA_036374915.1 Acidimicrobiia bacterium
CGAAGTCCCGGTCGGCCAGCTTGGCCGGGCTGTCGGCGACCGTTGCCCCGAGCTCGGCCAGCTCGGCGACCTTCTCCCTGGTCCGGTTGTACACGGTGAGGTCGACACCGGCGGAGAGCAAACGGTGACAGAGGGCAAGACCCATCCGACCAACCCCGATCCAGCCGACCGTCATGTCCGACAATTCAACATCCTGTCGTTGCAAACGATTGTCATACTAGGGCACCAAGTGCCTGCTTGCCCAGCCACACCGGGAGATTCCCCGTAGCCCCGGCGCGCAGACGTCGTGGTCGGCAGCCATCGATCAGTCCCAGTCCAAGAACGAGGGCAAACGACCCTTCTCCCTCAGAGTCCCGACGACTCCGAGGGGGAAGAAGAGCAGGACGACGAGGAGGATCACCCCGGTGATCACGATGTTGATCTCGCTGGAGCCGAACTGGGACACCGATATCTCGTTGAGTGAGACGAGCAGGATCGCTCCCACCGCTGGACCGGCCACGGTTCCCCTGCCGCCGATGATGACCATCAGCACCATCTGGGCGGCGACCCCGATGATGAAGAACACGGTGGGCCGGAGATAGCTGAGTGAGTAGCCCCAGATCGCTCCGGCCGCGCCGACGAAGAAGGCGCTGATCGAGAAGGCGGCCACCTTCATCCTCCGGGTGTCGATCCCGGCCACTTCGGCCTTGGTCTCGTCCTGGGCGATCGCCCTCAGGGCGAGCCCGAATTTGGAGTGGGCCACCCGGTACCCGAGGTACACCGACCCGATGGCGATCACCAGCATGGAGTAGTAGAAGGGGATCTTCAGTACCTGGATCTCGAACGGAGGGAGCGGGAGGCTGAGCCCGTTCGAGCCTCCCACCAGGTCCCAGTTGTCGAAGATCAGACCGGTCATCAGAAGCAGGGCGATGGTGGAGATGATGAAGGAAGGGCCCCTGGTGCGCAGGGTGATCAGGCCGAACAGGAAGCCGAACGCGACGGCGATGAGCCCGGCGACGGGTGCAGTCAGGAACGGCGACCACCCGTAGTAGAGCAGGAACAGGCCGGCCGCATAGCCCCCGATGCCGAAGAACACGTTGTGCCCCAGCGAGATGTAGCCGGTGAAGCCACCGATCAGGTTCCACGAGGAGGACATGGCAACCCACATCAAGCCCGCGATCCCCATCTGCATCACGTAGTTGAAGGGTTGGCCGATGAGGGGACGGGCCAGAGGGAGGAGGGCGAGGGCGAGGGTGACCACCCCCACCACCAGGTAGCGGGACCGCTTCGGCGCCGACCCCTCCCGGCTCGGCGAGACCGGGGCATCGGCCGATTCTCTCTTCTCGACCTGGGTCATCCCACCCTCGCTCGATGACCGAACAGCCCCTGTGGCCGGATGAGCAGGATCAGGAACAGCGCGCCGAAGAAGGTCATCGGAGACCAGGTCGGCCCGAATTGGTCACTGACGACGCCTGCCGCCACAGCCAAGAGGACCGCGCCGACCACCGCACCTTTGAGACTGCCCAGCCCGCCGAGCACGATGAGGGCGAGCAGGATGGCGATCCACTGCCAGTGACGGGCGGGGAAGAAGGGGAAGAGGAAGCTGATCAGCGAACCGGATGCCCCGGCCAGTGCCATCCCGATCCCGAAGGAGATCGTGGAGACCCGTCGCACGTTGACCCCGACGATCTGGGCCGCGGTCCGGTTCTGCATGGTGGCCCGCACCGCGTATCCGGTTCGGGTGAAGTAGAGGAAGGCCCAGAGCCCGATCAGGAGGACGATGCTGGTGATCGAGGAGAGGAACTGGGCGGTGGGGATGAAGAAGTCTCCGAGGAGGATCGCATCGGTCTTGTACCCGGGGTCGGTGCTGCGGACGGTCCCGGTGAAGAAGTAGCTGAGGAGCCCTTCGGCGATCAGGGCCAGGGCGAAGGTGAGCAGCACCGTCATCTCGGTGAACCGGGCGCTGCCCTCGATGCGAGGGAAGAGCGCGATGTAGACCACGACGCCGATCAGGAAGAAGAGGGGCATGGTGACCGCGATGGAGACGAAGGGGTCCCAGCCGGGGCCCTGGAACAGGAAGAACGCCACGAAACAGGCGGCGATGATGAACACTCCGTGGGCCAGGTTGACGATCCGCATCACCCCGAACATGAGAGTGAGGCCCGAGGCCATGAGGGCGTAGACCCCGCCGAGGAGCAGTCCGAGTATCACGACTTGGAGGAGATGGGTCACGTTTCCTCCCCTCCCCCCGTCCCCCGCTGCCAGGTCGTCTCCTTCTGGCGTCCCAGGTAGAGCTCCCTGATCCGGGGGTCGTCGAGTATCTCGTTGGACGGGGCCTCGATCCGCAACTCGCCCAGATCGAGGAGGAAGGCCCAGTCGGTGCACTCCAGCCCTCTGATCACGTTCTGCTCCACGAGCAGCAGCGTCATGTCGAGCTCGCCCAGGCGGCGAATGATGTCGAAGATCTGATCGGCGACTTGGGGGGCGAGGCCGAGGCTCGGCTCGTCGATCATGAGCAGACGTGGTTCGATCATCAGGGCCCGGCCCAGGGCGAGCATCTGCTGCTCCCCGCCGGACATGGTCCCGGCACGCTGGTTGAGCCGGTCCCCGAGCACCGGGAACATCTCGAAGACCCGGTCCATTCGCTCGGCGACAACCGTCTTGTCGGTCTCGAGAAAGGCGCCCATCACCAGGTTCTCCCGCACCGACATCTCGGGAAACAGGGAGCGGTCCTGAGGCACGTAGCACACGCCTGCGCCCAGCACCAGGTCGGGCCGCATCCCACCGATCGGCGTCCCGTCGAACAGGATCTGACCCGTTCTCGGTTTGAGCAGACCGGCCACGGTCTTGAGCAGTGTCGACTTGCCGGCGCCGTTGGGGCCGATGATGCAGTACGCCTTGCCGGTCTCGACATCGAGCGAGACCCCGTTGAGGATGTCGGGACCGTAGCCGTAGCCACTACGGACATCCTGCAGCTGCAGCGCCGCCATCACACCCTCCCCAGATAGGCGTCGAGGACCCGGTGATCCTCCTGGACCGTCTCCGGCGATCCCTGGAGCAGGACCTCACCGTGGGCCATGACCACGATCGACTTGCACAGGGTCATGACAACATCCATGTTGTGCTCGACGATGAGGAAGGTGAGCCCGTCGCCGTTGAGCTCTTGGATTCGCTCCATCATTCGCTCGAGAAGGGCGGGGTTGACGCCGCCCGCAGGCTCGTCGAGAAGGACCAGCTTGGGCTCGGCCATCAGCACCGAGGCGAACTCGAGCAGCTTGCGCTGGCCGAATGAGAGGTTCTTCGCCTTCTCGTGGGCCAGACGCGAGATGCCGACGAAGTCGAGCAGGTCCATGGCCCGCTCCTGCTCCTGACGAAACGTCCTCGCTCCGAGCAGCGCGATCAGCCCGCTCCGCGCAGTGGGCACAACCATGTTCTCGAGCACGGTGAGATCGGCCAGCTCCCGGGTGATCTGGAAGGTGCGGCCCACCCCTCTCCTCGCCACCTTGTGCGGCATGAGCCCGGTGATCTCGCGGCCGTCGAAGCTGACCTTGCCTGCGTCCGGCTTGAGCACGCCGGAGATCATGTTGAAGGCGGTGGTCTTCCCGGCGCCGTTGGGGCCGATCAGCCCGGTGATCACCCCCGAGTCCACCTGGAACGAGCAGTTGTTCACCGCCTGGAGCCCACCGAACACCTTGGTCAAACCGACGACGTCGAGCAGGTGGGTCATGGGTGGTGATTCATGCGTTGCCTGTTTGTCTGTTGACTCGTCGCTAGCTGCTGGTTGCTCGTAGCTCGTTGCTCGTTGCGTGTTGGGGGGCCCGGCGCAGCCGGGCCCCCCAACACCTCTACCACTCGGGCTTGGGGAAGATCATGTCGGTGGTGCCCTCGAACTCGCCCACCGGGTAGACGAAGTTCAGGGTCCCGTTGTCCCACTGGGTGAGGATCGGCGATCGGTCGATGGGAAGACCGCGCTCGTCCCAGTAGAAGTCGCCGAGGATGGTCTTCACCGGCTCTTCTGCGGTCCGGCTCGCCAGCCACTCCCGCATCGCGGCCTGATCGGTGCCGCCGCTGCCCTCGATCGCCTGGGTCATCCCCTGGCAGACGGCGAATGGGATCGCCTCGTCCTCGTCGGGGTCCCGGCCGTACTCGGCGTTCCAGGCCTCGATGAAGTCGGAGTTGGTGAACGGCTCGCCGAGCAACTCACCTTCCCAGTCGGCCTCGAGGTGATAGCTGCTGTAGATCAGGACTCCGTTGGAGGCTTCCTGGAGGTTGTCGTAGAACTCGATCTGGGTCCCCTGCGAGAAGAAGGCGACGTCTGGCTGATAGCCCACCGTCTGCAGGGCCTGGACCAAAGCGATCGCCTCGTCGGGCGAGGCGGTGGTGACCACCAGCATGTCGGCGTCTGCGGCTGCGATCGAGTTGGCCAGGGTCAGCCAGTCGGTGAAGCCGACAGGCCACTGCTCCTGGAACACGTTCTCGTAGCCATAGGTCTCCAGGTATCCAGGCGCCAGGCTGATCGTCTCGTCCCGATCGGGGAAGCTGATCTCCCCGCCGATCATGCCGTTGATGATGGCGGCGGCGAAGAAGTCGTCGGCGTAGGCCATGGCCACGGTCTGGGGGGCGTCCCCTTCGGCGATCAGGCCCTCGCTCTTGTAGTGCTCGAGCGCAAGGAAGACGCTCTCGCCCAGCCCCTCTGCGGACTGCTGCTGGAAGTAGAAGATGTTCTGGAACCCTCTCTCCCAGATTCGCTGCGCCCCACCCGAGGCCACCGGGTAGACGTAGCCGGCCTGCTCGGCGGTGGCGCTGGTGGGGAAGCTGATCAGGCTGGAGAAGGTGCCGAGCAGCGCATCCACCTGGTCGACGTTGATGAATCGCTCGTACTGGGACACCGCCACCTCTGTGTCGGAGCGATTGTCCTCGACCAGGAGACGGGTCGGGCGTCCCAGCAGCCCGCCTCTCTCGTTGATGATGTCGAGGCAGATCTGGTACCCGTCCCGGTGTTTGGTGCCCGGGATGGAGAATTCGCCCGTGAGCGGCACCGAGGCGGCGAAGACGATCTCCTCGCCCTCTGCACCGGCGGCGGTCGTGTCGGTGGCCCCTTCCGTGGTGTCGGTCGTCCCGGCTGTCGTCCCGGTGTCCTCGCCGGCGGTCGTGGTGGTGCCTCCATCGTCGGCGCAGGCGGCCAGCACCAGCGTCATCGCGGCCAGCAAGCTCACCCATCTCCATTGTCTCTTCATCGCGTCTCTCCTCCCGGCTGAGCCAGGGTCGGTTGCGGGCAAAGGTCCGTGGTGCATTCGCACACGGCCTGCGACTCTAGCAATCGTTTGTAGCGGTTGAAGACAGGACGAGGCTCCTACCCATCAATCGGGCCGGATCAGGCGGGGACGGGGCCGGTGGAGCGACGGACCACGAGCGACGGGGCCAGCTTGATCGACACCCCGCCCGACGCTTTCCCGTCCTCGAGGAGCTCGAGCATGAGATCCGCTGCCCTCACCCCGATCTGGTAGTGAGGGATCTGCACGGTGGTCAGAGGCGGGGAGAGCTTGTCGGCGAAGGGCATGTCGTTGTAGCCGGTCACCGACACCTCTCCGCCGATGGAGCGGCCGGTGTCGTTGAGGACGTCGTAGCAGCCGATGGCGATCAGGTCGTTTGCGGCCACGACCGCGGTGAAGTCGGCGCGTCGATCGAGGATCGACCAGAGGGCCTTGGCCCCGGGGTCCTCGTGGTACCAGTCGGCGAAGCTGACCAGGTCCGGGTCGACGTCGAGACCCAGGATCTTCATCCAGGCCACGAAGCCCTGGTACCGGTCGAGCCCGGTGGAGAGGTCCTGGGGACCGCCGACATGGGCGATCCGGGTGTGTCCCAACTCGACCAGGTGCCTGACGGCCAAACCGATGCCGGCGTGGTCGTCGGTTGTCACCGACGGGACCGTGTGGTCGTCGACGGTCCGGTTGACCAGCACCAGGGGCAACCCGGATGAGAACAGCTCGTCGATGGCCGGCGTCTCCCGGTGCGCGGTGGCGAGGATCAGCCCGTCGACGCGGCGGTTCATCATCGAGGCGATCAGATGCGCCTCCCTTGCACTGTCATTGTCGGTGTTGCCCAGGATCAGCGTGTAGTCCGCCGAGCCGAGCGTGTCCTCCACCCCGCGGACGATGGGCGGAAACAGGGGATTGGTCAGGTCGGGGAGCAGCATCCCGATCGAGAACGTCTTGTTGGTCTTGAGCCCACGGGCGAGCGAGTTGGGTCGATAGCCGAGCTCGTCTGCCGCCGCCCTGACTCGTTCCGTGGTGCCCTCGTTGACCAGGTCGCGGGTGGCAGGGTTCAACGCGCGCGAGGCGGTGGAGGGATGAACCCCGGCCTTGTCCGCTACCTCCCTGAGTGTGACGGCTCGCTGCATCCGGGAAGTCTACAAACGCGATCCTCGAGGAGGAGGCGGTGCGACCCATGGCGCGCGGTATCGTCGCCCGGTGAGATGGACCGACCAGCGCAGCCGTCTCACTGCGGTGCTCTTCGGCGGGGTGGCCCTGGGCTCGACGGCGCACATCGCCGCGGTCACCGTCTCCACCCTCGCCGTCGACGAGATCACCGGGTCGTCCACCCTGGCGGGAGTCCCCTCGGCCAGCGCCGTGCTGGGAACGGCCTTGGGCACCAGCCTGCTCAGCCTGTCCATGGCCCGGCGGGGGAGGCGGCCGGGACTGATCTGGGGATACGTCATCGCGGCGTCCGGGGCGATCGTGACTCTCTTCGCGATGGCGGCGCCGTCATTCCCGCTTCTTCTCGCCGGCATGGCGCTTCTCGGTGTCGGCAACGCCTCCAACGCCCTGGCCCGGTACACCGCGGCGGACATGCATCCGGCCGACCGGCGTGGCGCTGCCCTGGGGACCGTGGTCTGGGCCAGCACGGTGGGATCGGTGCTGGGCCCCGCCTTGTTGCAGCCATCCGGACGGGTGGCCCTCGACCTCGGACGCTCCGAGCTGGCCGGTGGCTATCTGGTGAGCCTCACCTTTCTGGTTCTGGCCCTTCTCCTCTATCTCGTGGCGCTGCGTCCCGACCCGGCGACGCTGGCCGAAGCGGCCTCGGGGGTGCCCCGGGTCCACGGTGACCTCTGGGCCGCCCTTCGCCTGCCCCAGGTGCGGGTGGCGCTCACCGCCATGGTGGCCGGTCAGGTGGTGATGGTGATGATCATGACCGCGACCCCGCTCCATCTTCGTCACCATGGCTCGGACCTCGGCATTGTCGGTCTGGTGATGAGCGCGCACACCCTGGGCATGTTCGCCCTCTCCCCGATCACCGGGCGTCTCGTTGACCGGTTCGGGGGGACGGGGGTGGCCCTGGGCGGCGTGGGCCTGCTCGGTCTTTCCGCAGTGGCCGCGGCGTCCGCCCCGAATCAGTCGACCGCAATTCTCCTCGTCACCCTGTTCACCCTCGGCTTTGGCTGGAACCTCGCCTTCGTGTCAGGCAGCTCGCTTCTCACCGGGGGCATGGGGACTGAGCTTCGCGCACGTCTCCAGGGGAGGGTCGACTCGATCGCATGGGGCTCCGGGGCGGTGGCGAGCATCACCTCCGGGGTGGTCTACCAGGCGACGGACTACCGGATGACCTCGTTGATCGGTCTGTTCCTGCTGATCCTCCCCGCGGTGATCATCGGCCGCCGCCGCCGGCTGGTGGTGCCGGCGGAGGTGTGAAGTCGAGGCAATCCCGGTCGAGCTCGGCGACACTGGAGCAGCCGATCAGGGCCATTGTCCGTCTCATCTCAGACGACAGGAGTTCGAGGACTTGGTCGACCCCTGCCTCCCCGGCCGCTCCCAGCCCGTAGAGGTAGGCCCGGCCGCTCATGCACGCCGTGGCCCCGAGCGCCAGGGCTTTGACGATGTCGCTGCCCCGTCGCACCCCACCGTCGCAGATGATCTCCACCCGGTCCCGTACCGCGTCGGCGACTGCGGGCAACAGGTCCACGGGAGCAGGTGCGGAGTCGAGCTGTCGGCCTCCGTGATTGGATAAGGCAATTGCCTCTATCCCCTCGTCGGCGGCGATGATCGCGTCGTCCACCGTCTGGATCCCCTTGAGGACGATCGGTCCCTTCCACAGGGAACGGAGCCAAGCGACATCCCGCCAGGAGAGCCCGGGGTCGAACTGACGGGAGACGTACTCGGCCAGTGACACCGATTCGGCGCCGTCACCGACCGAGCGACCGGCCACGTTGGCGAACAGGATCGGCTCCGATCGGATGAACTGCCAGGTCCAACCAGGGTGAGCGATCCCGTCGAAGACGGTGGAGAGGCCGAGCTTTGGAGGCAGGGTGAAGCCTCGTCGCACGTCGCGCTCACGTTTTCCCAGCACGGCGGTGTCGACCGTCAGGCACAGCGCCTCGTAGCCGGAGGCGGCGGCGCGCTGGACCATCTCCGCTACCAGGTCCCGGTCCTTCCACACGTACACCTGGAACCAGAGCCTTCCCGAGCTGACCTCAGCGACCTCCTCGATGGAGCGGGTTCCCAGGGTGGAGAGGGAGTACGGGATGCCGGCTCGGGCCGCGGCACGGGCAACAGCCAGCTCGCCGGCAGGGTCGGCGATGCGGGTGAAGCCGGTCGGGGCCAGCACCAGCGGGAAGGGCATGGCCTTGCCGAGAAGGGTGGATGACATGTCGATCTCGCCGACATCGCGCAGGACCCGGGGCCGGAAGGTGAGCCTGCGGAAAGCCTCGGAATTCGAAGAAAGGGTCAGCTCGTCCTCGGCGCCGCCGTCGATGTAGTCGAAGACGCCCCGGGGAAGACGTCTTCGGGCGATGGAGCGCAGATCGGCGACCGAGACCCCCTTGCGGAGCCGGCGTCGGTTCGCCCGCAGCTCGGGTCTGCGAAACCGAAGCAGGCGAAGCGACCCGAATCGGTTGCTCCTCGGTGGGGGCGTCATGAGGACACGGTAGATGGAACCTCGTGCCCGGTCGCCCGGTTGAGCGGGGCCACAGCGGGGTATTCTCGGACTCAGCCATGACCCAGAACTCGAACCTGATCACCCCGACTCCGAAGACACGAATCGGGATCAACGGATTCGGTCGGATCGGTCGCTGCACCTTCAAACAGCTCCTGGCCGACGATCGTTTCGAGGTGGCCGGGGTCAACGACCTGGCCGAGCTCGACGAGCTCGCCTATCTGCTCAAGTACGACTCGGTCCACGGCTGGTACCCGCGCAAGGTGTCCACCTCGGGAGACCGGCTGGTGGTCGACGGGAAGGAGATCCCCTTCACCCAAGAGCGCGACCCGACCAGGCTTCCCTGGGGCGATCTGGGAGTGGACGTGGTCATCGAGTCCACCGGCGCCATGCGCTCCCGTTCCGATTCGGCGGGCCATCTCGAGGCCGGAGCCTCCCGGGTGGTGATCTCTGCTCCCTCCGACGACGCCGACGCGACCTTCGTCTTCGGGGTGAACGAAGAGACATACGATCCCAACAGCCATTTCGTGGTCAGCAACGCATCGTGCACGACCAACTGCCTGGCGCCGGTGGCGAAGGTGCTCTCCGACTCCTTCGGCATCGAGCACCTGATGATGACCACCATCCACGCCTACACCAGCAGCCAGTCGCTGATGGACATGCCGACCCGCAAGCGGCGTCGGGGCCGCGCCGCCGCGTTGTCGATCATCCCCACCACCAGCGGCGCCACCAAGGCCACGGCGCTGGTCATCCCCAAGCTGAAGGGTCGGATGGACGGCATCGCGTTTCGGGTGCCGGTGGAGGACGGGTCGGTCACCGACATCACCGCGGTCCTGGGCCGGGAGGTGACTGTCGACGAGGTCCACTCCGCACTCGGTCAGGCCGCGGAAGGGCGGATGAAGGGGGTGCTCAGGATCACCGACGAGGCGCTGGTCTCCCGTGACATCATCGGCGACCCGCACTCCTCGATAGTCGATGCCGAGTCGACCATGGTGCTACGGGGGAATGTGGTCAAGGTGGTGTCCTGGTACGACAACGAATGGGGCTACTCGGCCCGGATGGTCGACATCGCCGCGGTGGTCGCCGGCTGAGGCCCCACCGGCGGGACCCCCAACCTTCCCTCACCGAATCTCCTCTATGAACCGGGCCGTGGCCTCGAGGACGCGTGCGGGTTGGGCCAGATGGGGGGAGTGACCGCAGTTGTCGAGGAGCAGACGCTGCACCCTGCCGTTGACGCCGCGTTCGATCGCATCGAGCTGGGACAGGGTGCCGTACTCGTCGTCGAGGCCCTGGACGAGGAGGATGGGACAGTCGATCCCGGGAAGGAAGCCTTCGATGTTCCAGTCCCTGAACCCCGGGTCGAGCCAGATGTCGTTCCAGGCGTGGAAGGTCGAGTAGGGGTCGAGGTGGTGGCGAGCCATCCGTTCGGGGAGATCTGTGGTCTCGAATCTCTCCAGGGCGGCTTCGATCCCCGCGATCGACTCCGGTTCGACGAAGACGTGGGGGGCGAGCAAGACCAGACCCGACACCTGATGACCGGCCCCGGCGTGGATCAGGGCTATCGAGGCGCCGTCGGAATGGCCGATCAGGATCGGCGCGAACAGCCCGAGCCGATCGATCAGTCGAGGAAGCACCGTGAGTGCTTCGGTCTCCATGAAGTCGGGTGCCCGCGGGGCCCGGACCGGGTCGGATCTGCCGTGGCCCTCCCGGCTGTACACCAGCCCCGACCTGCCCGTCGCCGCGACCACCTCATCCGGATACTCCCGCCACAGACCCATGCTGCCCAGACCCTCGTGGAGAAAGATGAGCGCCGGCGTGGCCTCGCCCCCGATGAGGCGATACTCCAGGCTTCGGCCTTCGATCACTACCACCGAGTGGGGTGAGGCTCGCTCCTCGACCATCACCGCAGGCTATCGACGTGCCCGGAGCTGGACCGATAACCTCCCCGCGGCGATGCAGACCGGTCCCAACGTGAGCACCCTGGTCGACGGGTGGGTGGAGACGGGACGGGAAGACGACCCGATTCTGATCACCGCCGACAACGAGGTCTGGTCCGCCGGCCGGCTCCACGCAGCGGTGAATCGGGTTGCCGCCCGGCTTCGCGACCTGGGATTGGGGCGGGAGGACCGGATCCTGTTGGTCCTCGACGACACTCCGGCGTTCCCCGCCGTGTTCCTGGGGGCGATGCGGATCGGGGCGGTCCCGGTTCCGGTCAACTTCCTGGCCCGGCCCGACGACTTCGGCTACTTCCTCGACGACTCCTATGCCCGTGCCGCAATCGTGGACAGCGTGTTCCTCGACATGGTCGGCCCCCAGGTGGCGACCCGACCCGACGTCATGCCGATCGTGGCCAATGGGCCGGGGCGGGACGGGTCGCATTCGCTCGACTCGTGGATGGAGGAGGGCGCGGATCAGGTCGACCCGGTGGCCACCCACCCGGACGACATGGCCTTCTGGCTGTACAGCTCCGGGTCCACCGGGCGACCCAAGGGCGTGGTCCACCGTCATGCCGACATCGCCGCCACCTGCGAGTGGTATGCCGGGCCGGTGCTCGGGATCGGGCAGGACGACGTGGTGTTCTCCAGCACCAAGATGTTCCACGCCTACGGGCTGGGCAACAACCTGTCCTTCCCGATGTGGTTCGGGGCGACCTCGGTGTACCTCACCGGCCGGCCCACGCCCGATCGTCTGATGGAGCGGGTGCGCACTCACCAGCCCAACCTCTACTTCTCGGTGCCGGCGCTGTACAACGCGGTGCTGGCCCATCCTGAGTTCGACCAGGCCGATTGGTCCTCGGTGCGGCTCGGGATCTCCGCCGCCGAGCCGTTGCCGCCCGAGATCTGGCGCCAATTCCACGACCGCACCGGGATCGAGATCCTCGACGGGGTCGGCTCCACCGAGATGCTCCACATCTACTGCTCCAACCGGGCCGGCAAGGTCCGACCTGGCACTTCGGGGACGCCGGTCGACGGGTACGAGATGGAGATCCGCGACCCGGAAGGCAGTCTGTGCCCGGCCGGGGAGGCGGGGGAGATGTACGTGCGGGGACCCAGCGCCCTGAGCATGTACTGGCATCAGTATGACCGGAGCCGGCAGAAGATCCGGGGCGACTGGTTCCTCACCGGAGACCGCTACCGCCGGGACGAGGACGGGTACTACTGGTACGAGGGGCGGGTCGACGACATGATGAAGGTGGGCGGTCTCTGGGTCAGCCCGATCGAGATCGAGAACCGCCTGATGGAGCACCCCTCGGTGCGGGAGGCGGCGGTGGTGGCGGTCGACGTCGAGCACCTGTCCCGGATCAAGGCGGTGATCATCCTCGCCGCCGGGGTGGCCGACGACGGCGGGCTGGTCCCCGAGCTCCAGGAGTGGTGCAAGTCGGCGTTACAGCGATACCAGTTCCCGCACGTGATCGAGTACGTCGAGGACTTTCCGCGCACCGCCACCGGGAAGATCCAGCGATTCAAGCTGCGGGAGACGCACTGACCCTGCTCTCGCCGGTCGACCTCATTCCTCGAGGTGGTCGATCCAGCGGACCCCCATCCCCTCGAGACGCTCCCTGAACCCGTAGATGTCGACACCGAGCTCACCGGCGGTGAGACGAGCCCTCACCTTCTCCTCCCGCTCCAGGCGCTGGCGGGCCGCCGCCAGCACTTCGACGGCGCGCTCCCGCCCTACGACGGTCACACCGTCGTCGTCGGCCACCACGACATCGCCGGGGGCCACCGTGGCGCCACCGCATACCACGGGAAGGTTCACGGAGCCTGCGGTGGCCTTGGCGGTCCCGGCGGCGTGAACGACCCTCGACCACACGGGAAGGCCCATGCGGCGCAGATCGGCGACGTCACGGACCCCGGCATCGATCACCACTCCGACACATCCCCTGGCCATCACCGACGTGGCGAGCAGCTCGCCGAACATCCCATGTGTCGAGGTCGACGAGGTGGCCACGACCAGGACGTCCCCCGGCTCGATGACCTCCACGGCGGCGTGGACCATGATGTTGTCACCGGGGGCGCAGGAGACCGTCACCGCCGAGCCGGCGATGCGGCTTCCCTCCTGGATGGGTCTGATCGCCGGTTCGAGGAGGGCGGTGGCACCGGCCTCGTGGACGGTGGCCACTCCCGCTTCGCCCAGCCCGGCCACGGTGTCGGAGTCGACGCGGGGTACGTTTCGAACCACGACGCCATCTCCCATCAGGAGAGCTCCCTGGCCACCTGGGGATACACCCGCATGTAGGCCTCCGCCCTGGTGTCCGCGATCAGCCCTAGATTCGGGCCCGAGTTGCGTCTGGCCTGCACCCCTCGTCTCGTCGCCACGTCGGTGTAGTAGTCCCACAGGTGCTCCTGGCCTTCCATGCATCGCATCGCCTCCAGCTTCCGGTCCCAAACCTCGGTGATGTCGAGGAGGACGTCGGGCATGAACCCGGAGTACTCGGTCTGGTGGGGCTCGAAGAGGAACACCGGCGGGGCGCCGATCACCTCGGTCCCCGGGTCGTGACCGGCCGCCTGGGCGATGATTCGAGCATGGGTGGCCATGGAGTGAGCCGTCTCGTGGTCGCGGTTCCACGGGTCCCGCTCGGTGTGGGTGAGAACGACGGAGGGACGAACATCCCGGTACACCTTCACCAGCCGGTCGAGCAGCTCGGGAGTCTCCACGAGGGGATAGTCGTCGGCGTCGAAGGCTTGCAGGTCGGCGCCGAGGACCCCGGCCGCGGCCACCGCCTCCTCGTGTCTCTTCGCCTTCACCTGGCCGAGATTCATGCCCTGACGCCAGTAACGCGCCGATTCGCCGCGCTCCCCGTAGGCGAGACAGACCACGGTGGCGGCGTGACCCCGGGAAGTGTGGAGGGCGATCGCACCGCCGGCTCTCCACACGAAGTCCCCGACGTGTGCGCTGATCACCAGGAGCGACTCCTCACTCATCCCCACAACCCTATCTCCGGCACTCCCGTCGCTATCTTCGCTGCCGAGGCCGAAAGCGATGACGAGCTCCGACTCCCCGGGTATCCCGTGCATGCTGATGCGGGGCGGCACCTCGAAAGGGGCGTTCTTCCTCGCCGAGGATCTTCCCGACAACGAGAGCGAACGCGACTCACTGCTGTTGCGGGTGATGGGTTCGCCGGACTCGAGACAGATCGATGGTGTCGGTGGGGCCCACCCCCTCACCACGAAGGTGGCGGTGGTCTCCCGCTCGGAGCGCGAAGACGTCGACCTCGAGTACCTCTTCCTCCAGGTGTCGGTGGACCGGCCCGAGGTGACCGACAAGCAGAACTGCGGGAACATGCTGGCTGCGGTAGGCCCGTTCGGGGTGGAACGAGGTTTGCTCCATCCCGGCGACGGCCGGGCGTCGGTCCGGATCCTGATGAGAAACACCGGTCGGGTGGCGGTGGCGGGCTTTCCGATCGAGGGCGGCATGCCCGCATACGCGGGGGACACCGAGATCGCCGGCGTGCCCGGGTCGGCCGCGGAGATCACCATCGAATTCGAGGACATCGCTGGCTCCAGCAGCGGAGCGCTGCTCCCCACCGGAAAGGTCGTCGACACCGTCGCCGGTGTCGAGGTCACCCTGATCGACAACGGTATGCCGGTGGTACTCCTGCGCGCCTCCGATCTCGGGGTCACCGGTTACGAGAGCTGTGAGGAGCTGGAGGCCGATGACGGCTTGGGTCAGCAGCTCGAGGAGATCCGTCTGCTCGCCGGCCCACTGATGAACCTGGGTGACGTGGCGAGGGCCACGGTTCCCAAGCTCACGCTGCTGTCCCCACCGCGTGCCGGAGGGGCAATCAGCACCCGGACCTTCATCCCTCACCGATGTCATCAGGCGATAGGGGTGCTCGGAGCAGTCAGCGTCGCCACCGCGTGCCTTCTCCCCGGGTCGGTTGCTGCCGAATCCGCCCGACTCGACCCGGGTGAGGACCGGGTGCGGATCGAGCATCCGACCGGGTCCTTCGACGCCACCGTGCGTGTCGAGGGGGGTTCGGAGCCGGTCGTCGCCGGGGCCGGGATCATCCGAACCGCGCGCAAGCTCATGGACGGGACGGTCTTCCCCAGACCCTATTGACGGGGATGGGCGTTCGCCCCCCACCGAGGTCGTGGTGGGATTAGGGTGCCCGATGCCGCGGGCATCGACTCGCCCATGTCTTGTCGCCGCGGCAAACGATTGAACAAAAGGGCCTATTGAGGAGGAGCAGCATGAGGGACAGACGCCCGAGCGTGCGATTGCTCGTCCTGTTCGCCGCGCTGGCGCTGGTCGTGGCGGCGTGCGACGGGGACGGAGCGAGCGACACCACCGAGGCACCGGGCACCACAGAAGCGCCGACGGACACCACCGAAGCGCCGACGGACACCACCGAGGCGCCAACCGAGACCACCGCTGCGCCTTCCGGCGAGCCGATCAGGATCGGGCTGTTGTCGGATCTGACCGGGTTCACCCCATGGGCCGTCCAGGCCCGCGACGGGATGCTGCTCGCCGCCGAGGAGATCAACGCGGCCGGTGGTGTCGACGGTCGGATGATCGAGATCGTGGAGCAGGACTCGGAGAACGACGCCGATGCCGGTGTAGCCGGGTTCGAGCGCCTGGTCGAGGACGGCGTGGTCGCACTGGGCGGCATCATCTCCAGCACGGTCGGGGCGGCAGTCTCGCCGCTCGCCGAGGAGTTGCAGATGCCGACGTTCCTGATCAAGTCCGGCACACAGGCAGCTCTCACCGCCGACAGCCGCTTCATGTTCCGCACCTGCCTCCCCGCCGCGCCCATGGACGCGGCGCCGGTTCTCCAGTACGCCCAGGAGCAGAGTCTCACCAACGTCGGGGTCATCGTGGCGGACTATGCCTGGGGTCAGGCGTTCGCCGCGGCCGTGGAGGCCACCTTCGAGGGGTCCGGTGTCGACTATGGCGAGATCCAGGTGGCCCCGGTCCCGCCGGACACCGATTTCACGCCTTTTGTACGCAACATGGCCGATGCCGGCGCCCAGATGGTGGTGGCCACCGGTCACCCGCCAGGGAACGCGGCGATCCTCGGGCTGTCCGCCGACTTGATCGGCGACGTGCCGGTGACCGGCGCCTGGGTCCCCCCGGACCTGGCGGTCGGGCAACAGGTCGACGTGGCGGTCGGGCGTTATGCCGACTTCTCCTGCGCCGACTACACGGGCGACGAGTACGCCGGCCTGGCGGCCCGCTACCTGGAGTTCTCGGACAACGCCATGATGTCCGATGACGCGGTGGCCGGGCATGGGATCGTGACCATGGTGGCCCAGGCAGTGGGCGAAGTGGGTGACGACCCGGTGGCGATCGCCGAATACATGCACCAGAACTCGTTCGACCTCGAGGGCTATGCCCACACCATGAGCTGGACCGAGTGGGGTGAGCTGGCCGAGGCGCAGCCCATCTTCTTCCGGATCACCGAGGGGCCGGCACCCGAGGGGCTCAACGAGGCCGGTGACTGGTGGCTGGAGGTGCTTACCCAATCCGATCCGCTCGAGCCCTACCAGCCGTAGGGCGGGATGTCCCTTCTCGAGCTGGAGGACATATCGAAGACCTTCGGCGGCCTCCCGGCCGTCGACGGGGTCAACGTAGGGGCCGACGAGGGCGAGATACTCGCCATCGTCGGCCCCAACGGCGCCGGGAAGAGCACCCTGCTCAAGATGATCGTGGGTCTGGAGGACCCCACGGGCGGCCGAATCCGGTTCCTCGGTGAGGACATAACCCATCACCCACCCCATCGGGTTCGGCAAAAGGGGATCGCCATGGTGGAGCAGACCCCGCGCTCGTTTCTCAACATGAGCGTGCTCGAGAACGCCACCCTGGGCGCCATGTTCGGCGCCGAGACCGGTCGGCGCGACGAGGATGAGGCCCTCGCCATCGGCGAGGAGATGCTCTCCCAGGTGGGTCTGGCCGACCGTCGGCACGACAGCGTGGGAAGCCTGAATCTCCACGAGCAGCGTTTCCTCGCCCTGGCGAGGGCTTTGTCCGGTCAACCCAAGCTGCTCCTCCTCGACGAGGTGATGGCCGGCCTGAACGAGACCGAGCTGGCCTCGTCGATCGGGATGGTGCGGACGATCCGGGAGCGGTTCGGGCTGACCGTGGTCTGGGTCGAGCATGTCATGCAGGCGGTGATGCAGTTGGCCGAGCGGGTCGTCGTGCTCAATTTCGGCCAGGTACTGGCCGAAGGCACCGCCGCCGTCGTGATGCGTGACAACGCGGTCATCGAGGCCTACCTGGGAACGGCGGGGACAGCATGATGCTCGAGGTGCGCGGGCTCACCGCCGGGTATCAGGGCGGCGAGGTGATCCGGGACGTCGACTTCCACGTCGGCTCCGGGGAGGCGGTGATGATCATCGGGTCGAATGGCGCCGGGAAGACGACACTGTTCCGCTCCGTTCTCGGGCTTCTGACGCCCTTCTCCGGCGTCGTCCTCTTCGAAGGCTCGGACATCGTCGGGATGCCGGCGCAGCGAATCGCCCGCCTCGGGATCAGCTTCGTCCCTGCCGAGCGGCACCTCTTCCCGAGGATGACCGTCCAGGAGAACCTGTCACTGGGGGCCTACCCCTACCGACCCGACCCCGAGACCTTGGACCTGGTCATGGATCTGTTTCCTCGCCTCGCCGAGAGGAGTCGTCAGCACGCCGGCACCATGAGCGGGGGCGAACAGCAGATGCTGGCGATGGGCCGAGCCCTGATGGCAGAGCCTCGCCTCCTGGTGCTCGACGAGCCGACGACCGGGCTGGCCCCAAAGCTCGCCGCCGAGGCCTACCAGGCCCTGGGAGTGCTCCGGGGTCGAGGGTTGACCGTGCTGGTCGCCGAGCAGCAGGTGCCGCTTGCGATGGCGTTCAGTGACCGGGGCTATGTGCTGGAGAACGGTGTGATCGAGCTGGAAGGGACCTCCGAAGCACTGTCGAGGAATCCCGAAGTCCGGCGTTCCTACCTGGGTGTGACGTGATCGCCAGTGTCCTCGACGGGGTCGTCCTCGGGCTTCAGTTCGGTCTGCTCGCCGCGGGGCTCACTCTGGTGTACGGGCTCGGCGGTGTGCTCAACCTCGCCTACGGGCAGATGGCGGTGATTTCCGCAATGGCCACCCTCTTCGCCATCGACGCAGGGGTCCCCACGCTGCCCGCGGTCGGCATCGGGCTGGTGGTCGGGGTGCTGCTCGGGTTGATCTTCGACCAGACCATTCTCCGCCCCATCTACCGCCTCCAGGGCGAGGCGCGGGTCCTGCTCAGTCTGCTGCTCACCCTCGGCGTGGCCTTCATCGTCGACGGATACCTCACCTGGCGGTACCCGACCGAAGGGCTCACGCTACGCATCGAGGGTGGGCCGATCGACATCCTCGGAGTCCCCATGCGGCGGGGCAGCATCTTGGCCTCGGTCATAACCCTGGTCGCCCTCGGCGCACTCTTCGCGTTCTTCCGGGGCACCACCCTGGGTCGGGCGGTTCGCTCGGTGATCGAAGACGAGGAAGGGGCCCGGCTGGTCGGGATCGACCCACAGCGCATGCTCCGCATCATCCTCGCCCTCAGCGGTCTCCTTGCCGCCCTGGTGGCGGTGACCCAATCGATGGTGCGGCCGGTCACCGTGTCGGCCGGGTTCGGCATCACCGTCTTCGCCCTGATCGTCACCGTGGTCGGGGGTCTGGGGAGTGTCACCGGAGCCATGCTCGCCGGGATCCTCCTCGGAGTCGTCAACAGCATCGCCGCTGCATCCGTCGGGACCTTCCTGTCCCTGATCATCCTGCTCGGGGCGGCCGCGGTGACCATCCTGATCCGACCCTCCGGCCTGCTCGGAGTCAGGGAATGACCGAGCGGTTCACCGAAGCGACCGGCACCTCGCTCATCGGTGGCACCGAGCGGCACGCGTCGCGATCACTGGTCGCCCTGACGGTGCCCATCGCTCTGATCGGCGCGGCCCTCGCGCTCGCCCCGCTCTGGCTCGCCGACTCACGGGTCCTCATGGGTGTGGCGGTGCTCGGACTCACCTTCGCCTGCTACGCCATCGGCTTCAACCTGATCTTCGGCAGCACCGGTCAACTCTTCCTCTGTGTCGGCGCGCTGGCCGGCATCGGCGGCTACGGGGGCGCCGTCCTCGCCGACACGGTTGGGCTGCCCATCATCGTGAGCATCGTCGTCGCCACCCTCGCCGCCAGTGCGGTCGGCGGGCTGTTGAGCTGGATCGCGGTGCGGCGCTCGCTGGGCGTCATCTTCACCGGGATCATCACTCTCATCTTTGCCCTCGCCTTCGAGAACCTGTTGCTCGGGCTGGGCGGTGTCACCGGCGGGGAGTCGGGCTTCACCATCTCGGCGGGGGCGGACAGTTTCCTGCGCCGGCAGGTCCCCCCCTACTACGTGATGCTGGGTCTGGTCCTGGTGTTCCTGCTGGTCCACGGTCTGCTGAGACGGTCCTACTTCGGCTGGGCGTTCCGCGCTCTGCGCGACGACGAGGTCGCCGCCGAGCTGGCCGGGGTCGACGTGGCGCGCTACCGGGTCTACGCCGCGATGATCGGCGCGGCCATGCTCGGTCTTGCCGGGGCGACCTATGCCTTCACCGAGGGTCGGATCAGCCCGACTACGTTCGGATTCCCCCAGGTCGACGTGGTCGTGCTGGTCATGCTGGCGTTCGGCGGCATCGGCACACTGTTCGGGCCGATCCTGGGTGCGATCACCTTCACCGCCATCGACGAGGTGCTGATCGAGCTGGGCCAGCTCCGTGTGCTCGTCTACGGGTCCCTCATCATCGTCTTGTTCCTGTGGATCCCTCGCGGGGTCATCCCGACCCTGCAAGGCTTGTTGCGTCGGCGAAGGGCAAGCTGAGGCCACGGCGAGGGACCACGATGCGCTCGAATCTCGACATCGCCCATCTCGGATACGTGGAGCTGTTCACACCGCTATTCGACGAGAGCCTGAGGTTCTTCACCGAGATCCTCTCCATGGACATCGTCGAGTCGGGCGAGGGCACCGCCTATCTCCGCACCTGGGACGACTACGAGCGCTTCAGCCTGAAGCTGAGCGCCAGATCCGAGCCGGGCGTCGGCCGGGTCGGCGTTCGCGCGGCCGACGAGGCCGCGCTGCAGCGTCGGGTCGAGGCGATCGAAGGGAGCGGCCTCGGCCGTGGCTGGGTCGAGGGCCAACCCGGGAGGGGACCGACGTTCGCTTTCGAGGACCCCGACGGGCATCGATGGGAGATCTACTTCCAGTCGGAGCGATTCACTCCGCCCGATCCGGTCAGGCCGGCTCTCAAGAACCAGGCCCAGCGACGCCCCAATCACGGGATCGGGGTGCGCCGTCTCGACCATGTCAACTTCCTTGCGGCCGATGTCGAGTCCAATCGTGACTTCGTGACATCTGTCCTGGGTGCGATGCCCACAGAGCAGATCCAGCTGGACAGCGGTGACATCGCCGGGATCTGGATGACCTTTTCCAACAAGGGCTACGACGTGGTCTACACCAACGACCACACCGGGACCAGGGGCAGACTGCATCACGTCGCCTTCGCCGTCGACCAGCGCGAGGACATACTGCGAGCAGCCGACCTCTATCTGGAACACGGTGTGTTCATCGAGACCGGGCCGCACAAGCACGCCATCCAGCAGACCTTCTTCCTCTATGTGTGGGAGCCGGGCGGTAACCGGATCGAGACCGTCAATGCCGGGGCCCGTCTCGTCTTCGCACCGGACTGGGAGCTCATCACCTGGACCGAGGCCGACCGGGCCAAGGGTCAGGCGTGGGGTCTGAAGACGATCGAGTCGTTCCACACCCACGGGACTCCGCCGGTGGCCCAGTCGGTACAGTCGGCGCCGGACCGACCACAAGGAGACGACGATGACTGATCGCCCCCCGTTTCGAGCCGACCACGTCGGGAGCTTTCTCCGGCCGGAATCGGTGATCGCGGCCCGGGCCCGGCGCGCCGAGGGAGAGATCGGCCCCGAAGAGCTGAGGGAAGTCGAAGACCAGGCCATCGCCGAGGTGGTGAGGCAGCAGGAAGAGGTCGGTCTGAGGGGGATCACCGACGGCGAGTTCCGTCGCTACATGTTCCACGTCGACTTCCTGGAGCAGCTGGACGGGGTGGCGGTGATCGAAGGCGACTTCCTGGCCCGGTTCCACCGCACCGATGGGACCGAGATCGAGTTCTCCCCGCCGACGATGCACGTCGAGTCCCCGATCCGGCATGTCCGGCCCATCCAGGGCGCCGACTACGACTTTCTCGCCTCGCAGGTCACCAAGACCCCCAAGGTGTCGATCCCGGCTCCCTCGATGCTCCACTTCAGGGGAGGGCGCAAGGGGATCAGCGAGGACGTCTATCCCGACCTCGAGCAGTTCTTCGAAGATCTCACCGCCGCCTATCGGGAAGAGATCGCCGACCTTGCCTCACGGGGTGCCCGCTACGTGCAGATGGACGACACCAACCTCGCCTATCTCTGCGATCCCGAGGTGCGGGCGCGCACTGCGGCACGGGGCGACGACCCGGACGAGCTGACCCGTCTCTACAGCCGTTTGGTCAACGACGCCTTCCAGGGTCGTCCCGACGACATGACGGCAGCGATCCATCTGTGCCGGGGCAACTTCCAGAGCGCCTGGGTCACCCAGGGCGGGTACGAGCCGGTGGCCGAGATCCTGTTCAACGAGATGAACGTCGACGCCTTCTTCCTCGAGTACGACGACGAGCGCTCCGGTGACTTCGCGCCGCTTCGCTTCGTGCCCGACGACAAGATGGTGGTGCTCGGCCTGATGAGCTCGAAGCAAGCCGAGGTCGAGGACGCCGACGAGGTGAAAAAGCGAATCGACGAGGCCGCCGAGTACATCGCACTCGACCAGCTGGCGTTGAGCCATCAATGCGGGTTCTCGTCGACGGCTCACGGCAACCTGCTCAGTCACGAGGACCAGTGGCGCAAGCTGGCCCGGACAGTGGAGGTCGCCCACGACGTCTGGGGCTACTGAGCCAACCCCGGGCAGCTCCTGACTGACCGGTCGGTCTAAGATCGGGCGGCCGTGATCGACTTCCAGGCTCATCCCGACCGTTACCGGCACTGGGGGATTCGCTACGAAGGCCCGGTCGCCTATCTCGAGATGGATGTGGATCCCTCCGGCGGACTGCACCAGGGTTACGAGATGAAGCTGAACTCGTACGACCTGGGAGTCGACATCGAGCTCGCCGACGCGGTGCAGCGTCTCCGATTCGAGCACCCCGAGGTGGGTGCGGTAGTGATCGGCTCGCGCAACGACCGGGTCTTCTGTGCCGGGGCCAACATCGGAATGCTCGCCCTTGCCGCGCATCCGCTCAAGGTCAACTTCTGCAAGTTCACCAACGAGACCAGGAGCGCAATCGAGGACGCCACCGACCACTCCGGGCAGCGCTACCTCGCCGCACTGAAGGGCAATGCCGCAGGTGGCGGCTACGAGCTCGCCCTCGCCACCGATCACATCATGTTGATCGACGACGGGACATCGTCGGTTGCCCTGCCCGAGGTCCCCCTGCTCGGGGTGCTGCCCGGGACCGGCGGGCTCACCCGCCTGGTCGACAAGCGTCACGTGCGGAAGGACCGCGCCGATGTCTTCTGCACCGTCGAGGAGGGGATCAAGGGGAGGCGGGCCCTGGACTGGCGTCTGGTCGACGAGCTGGTCCCATCGTCGTCGTTCGACGAGACGGTCCAGCGCCGGGCCATGGAGATGGCTTCGGCAACCGATCGCCCCACCGGGGCAGTGGGGGTGGAGTTGACCCCGCTGCAACGTGAGATCGGGGAGGACGGGATCGTCTACGGCTCGGTCCGTCTGGAGATCGACCGATCGATCCCCACCGCCACCCTCACCCTCGTCGGGCCCGAGTCGCCCCCGCCGTCTGACCCCGACGCGGCCGCCAGGTCCGGCGCCGAGCTCTGGCCGTTGCGGCTGGCCCGGGAGCTCGACGACGCCCTCCTCCATCTCCGGGTGAACGAGCTCGAGATCGGGACCCTGATCATCCGAAGCGAAGGCGACGCCGATGCCGTCGAGGCTCACGACCGGCTACTCATCGAGAACGGGGCCGACTGGTTCCTGCGCGAGGTGGCCCTCTATTGGAAACGTCTCCTCAAGCGAGTGGAGTCGACCTCCCGCACCATGATCTGCCTGGTCGAGCCGGGGAGCTGCTTCGTCGGCTTCCTCGCCGAGCTGGCCCTGGCCGCCGACCGCAGCTACATGCTGGACGGGCCTCGGCCCGGAGAGGAGGATGTCGCTGGCCTCATGCTCACCCGCTCCTCGGCCGGGCCCTTCCCAATGGCCAACGGGCTGACCCGGCTCCAGACCCGGTTCTGGGGTGACGAGCCGGGGCTGAAGACGGCCATGAACGCGATCGGGCATCGACTTTCCGCGGCGGAGGCCCTCGATGCGGGACTGGTCACCCACGTCATGGACGAGCTCGACTGGGACGACGAGCTACGGGTGATGCTGGAAGAGAGGGCCGCGTTCTCGCCCGATGCCCTGACCGGGATGGAGGCCAGCCTGCGCTTTCCCGGGCCGGAGACGATGGAGACGAAGATCTTCGGCCGGCTCACCGCGTGGCAGAACTGGGTGTTCTCCCGCCCCAACGCCTCCGGCGACGCCGGCGCATTGCGGCGGTACGGCACCGGGATCAGACCCGAATACGACCGGAGGAGAGTGTGATGGCCGCCGAGATGGTCGACTACGACCTGCTCATCCCCAACAACGTCGGCCTGGCCGACGACCCCAAACTGCGTCGAGCGCTGGAGCAGTGGCACCCCGGATACATCGACTGGTGGATGTCGATGGGCCCTGAGGGGTTCCAAATGGCCGACGTCTGGTTGCGGACCGCCATCAGCGTGGAGAAGGAGGGATGGGCCAAGTTCGACTACGTCAAGATGCCCGAGTACCGCTGGGGCATCCTGCTCGCCCCCCAGGTCGAGGGACGAACCATCCCCTGCGGCGAGCACGTCGGCGAGCCCGTGTGGACCGAGGTGCCCGGCCCTTACCGAGCCATGCTCCGCCGTCTCATCGTCATCCAGGGCGACACCGAGCCCGCCTCGGTCGAGCAGCAGCGTCATCTCGGCGCCACCGCCCCTTCGATCTACGACATGCGCAACCTGTTCCAGGTGAACGTGGAGGAGGGGCGGCATCTGTGGGCGATGGTCTATCTCCTTCAGAAGCATTTCGGCCGGGACGGGCGTGACGAGGCCCAGGAGCTCCTGCAGCGTCAGTCGGGAAGCGCGGAGAAGCCGAGGATGCTGGGGGCGTTCAACGAAGCGACTCCCGACTGGCTCTCCTTCTTCATGTTCACGTACTTCACCGATCGTGACGGCAAGATGCAGCTGGAGGCGCTGGCCCAATCCGGGTTCGACCCACTCTCCCGCACCTGCCGGTTCATGCTGGCCGAGGAGGCCCATCACATGTTCGTCGGGTACACCGGGGTGAAGCGGATCGTGGAACGGACCGCGGCGGCGATGGTCGAGGGCGGGATCGAGGATCCGTACGACACCGAGGCGGTGCGCAGGCTCGGCGTGATCGACCTGCCCGCGATACAGCGCAAGACCAACCTCCATTTCTCCCTGACCCTCGACCTGTTCGGGTCGGAGGAGTCGACCAACGCCGCCAACTTCTTCAACGCCGGGGTCAAGGGCAGGTTCCACGAGGACCGGCTCGAAGACGACCATCGGCTGGTCGACGACACCTATCCGGTGATGAAGGTTGTGGACGGCCAACTGGGTCAGGTGGACGTCCCGGCGCTGAACGCCCTCAACGCCCGGCTCCGCGACGACTTCATCGAGGACTGCCAGGGGGGGATATCACGTTGGAACACCGAGCTCTCCCAACGTGGCATCGACTTCCAGATCGAGCTGCCCCACGTCGCCTTCAACCGGCACATCGGCGAGTTCGCCGAGATCTCGGTCACCCCGGACGGGCGACTGATCTCACCGGAGGAGTTCGAGGCGGGCCGGGGACAATGGCTGCCCACCTCCGACGATCAGGCCTACATCGAGAGCCTGATGCAGCCGCAGTTGGAGCCGGGGAAGTTCGCCGGGTGGATCGCCCCTCCGGCCCGGGGCATCCAGGGCAAGCCCACCGACTTCGAATACGTGAGATTGCCGTGACTCAGGGCCTGGCCGCTCGGCCCAGGGAGCGTCGGGAGACGGTGATCCGCGCCGCCTACAAGGTCATGGCCCGGGACGGCGTTCATCGTGTGCCACTTCACCAGATCGCCACCGAGGCCGGGGTGTCCAAGGGTCTGCTCATCTATCACTTCTCGACCAAGGACGGTCTGGTCCTGGCCTCACTCGAGTGGGTTCTGGCCGCGACCGAGGCCCGGATCCGGCGTCGCCTCGCCGAGTCGGAGGACCCGAACGCAGCCATCTCCGACGTGATCGACGCTATCTGGGTGGACCCCGAGGCCAACCGGGACTTCTTCCGGTTCTATCTCGACGGAGTCGAGCATCAGGCCCGGTCCCCCCAGTTCGACGAGTTCGCCGACAAGGGCCGGTCGATAATGAACCAGTTCTACCGTGAGCTGATCGTGGCCGGTGTCGACGGCGGAGTGTTGCGGGTCGAG
>DASUSU010000250.1:0-9593 GCA_036374915.1 Acidimicrobiia bacterium
GGTCACGGCGTCGGTGGGGTCGACGTTGTTGCGAATCGAGAGCTCGCGGGTTGGGATGAGGCCTTCAGACTTGTAACCGATGTCGATCATGGCACCGTCGGCGTCGACGCTGACGACCGTTCCCTCGACGATGTCGCCCTCTTTGAACTCGAGCACCGTCGCCTCGATGGCGCGTTCGAAGTCGTCGCCGATGTCATCGGGGAGGTCACTCAGATCGGGAGCGACCAGGGCCTCCCGGCGGGGTACCACGTCCGGGGCCTGGACGGGTTCCTCCACATCGACCGAGACCTGGGTTGTCTCGGGCTCTGTGGTCTCGGGCGCCTCGACGCTCTCCGGTTCGGGAGCGCTCGCGGGCGCGTTTTGCGGGTCGCTGGTCATGTGTGGGTGGTTACCTCCGAAGGAAACTCTGCGAACGCTAGGTCAGCAGGCTCTGCGAGTGTACGCAGGTTCCGCAACAACCGCCAATGGGTTTGGCTGCCTCAGGCCTCAGGCTCAGGCCATCGGCCAGAGCGCGCCGCAGGCCTTCTGCTCGTTGCCCATGGCTCGGAGCGGAGAGCCGTCAGGCTTTCACGGAAGCCAGATCGGGGCCGGTGGCTACATCGACCTTGAGAGGGACGTCGAGGCTGACCACCCCTTCCATCGTCTCGACCACGAGCTTCTCGGCGATGTCCAACTCGTCGAGTGGGCTCTCCAGGATCAACTCGTCGTGGATCTGGAGGATCAGCGTCGAGGCCAGCCCCTCGGATCTGAGACTGGCATCGAGCTCGATCATCGCCTTCTTGATGATGTCGGCAGCCGTTCCCTGCACCGGGGCATTGAGCGCCATCCGCTCCCCCATCTGCCTGATCCGGAAGTTGTCCGACTTGAGCTCGGGAAGGTAACGGCGTCGGCCGAACAGAGTGGTGGTGTAACCCTGGTTGCGAGCCAGCGTCACCACCGACGCCATGAACTCCTTCACCTGGACGAACTGGGAGAAATAGGCGCTCATGTGCTCCTGGGCCTCGTCCCGGGAGATGCCGAGCCGGTCGGCGAGGCCAAACGCCTCCATCCCGTAGAGCAGGCCGAAGTTGATCATCTTGGCCGTGCGGCGAAGGTCGGCGGTGACCTCGGATTCCTCCAGCCCCCAGACGCGGGCCGCGGTGGCGGTGTGGACATCGGATCCCTTGCGGAAGGCCTCGAGCAGGAATGGGTCGCCGCTCATGTGGGCCAACACCCGCAACTCGATCTGGGAGTAGTCGGCCACGAGGAACTCGGATCCCTCACCGGCGACGAAGGCGCGTCGGATGGTGCGACCCGACTCGGACCGGATCGGGATGTTCTGCAGGTTGGGACGGTCGGACGACAGCCTCCCCGTGGTCGCTGCCATCTGGTTGAACCTGGTCCGGATCCGACCATCGGCCTCGACCAGTGGCAGGTAGCCGTCGACGTAGGTGCTGCGGAGCTTCTCGTACTCGCGGTACTCGAGCAGTGCCTCCACCACCGGGTGGTCCAGCTTCTTCAGGACGGAGGCGTCGGTCGACGGCTTCCCGGTAGAGGTCTTCTTGGTCACCGGCAGGTCCAGCTTGTCGAAGAGGACATAGCGGAGTTGGTCGGTCGAGTTGACGTTGAACCTCTCGCCGGCCAGTTCCTGGATCCGGGCGTCGAGGGCAGTCAGCTTGTCGCGGAGCTCGGCCCCCATGTTCTCCAGATAGGCCCGGTCGACCCCGATCCCGGCATGCTCCATTCGGGCCAGGACCGGGATCAGCGGCAGCTCGAACTGCTCGAAGAGCTCCCCTTCGTCACGATCGCCCAGCTCGGCGCGCATGACCTCGACCAACCGGCGAACTGCCTCGATCCGGCGGCCCTCCGCCTCGAGGTCGGGGCCGGTGTCGAAGGGGAGAGTCCCCGCCTCCCCCGCCTCGTCGTCGGGTGAGACCAGCTCCAGGCCGAGCAGCCGCTCGGCGAGCTCCTCGAGGTCGTATGTGCGCTGCGAGGGATTCACGATGTAGGCGGCCAGGGCGGTGTCCATCTCCAGCCTCTCCACGTCCCGGTCCAACTCGAGCAATGCCCGCACCAGGTCCTTCACGTCATGCCCGGCCAGCGCGGCGGTTCCGCTCTCCAGGGCGTCGAGGATCGGCCCCGCACAGTCGAAGGGGACGACGGCGGCCTCTCCTGGACCGGTGGAGACCGCAAGGCCGAACGGCTCTCCCCCGTCGCTGACCAGTGCCGCGATCAGGACCGGCTGTGCTGCCAGGACGGTGACCTCTTCGGGCGAGGTCAACAATCGGGAATCCACCTCGACCAGCTCCGATTCCGGAACCGCAGACGGCAACGCCTGCTCCAGGTCGTTCCACATCGAGTGGAACTCGAGACTGTCGAACAGGTCCTTGACCTGGTTCCGATCCCACTCCCGGGTGCGCAGGGTTTCGATCTCAACCCCCAGGTTCATGGTGTCGACCAGCTGCATCAGCTCCCGATTCAGGAACACCTGCTGCCGATGGGCGGCCAGGTTCTCCCTCAGCTTGGGCGTGAGCTCGGTGACGGAGAGGTAGAGACTGTCGAGATCCCCGTAGTCGGCGATGAGTCGGGAGGCGGTCTTCTCCCCCACCCCGGGCACACCGGGCAGGTTGTCCGAAGTGTCACCACGCAGGGCGGCGTACTCCACGTACTGGTCGGGACGTATCCCGTACCGCTCCAGGACGTAGGCCTCGTCAGCGAGCACGATGTCGCTGATCCCGCGTCGGGTGTAGACCACCTTCACCGGTCCTTGGATGAGCTGGAAGGCATCCCGGTCGCCGGTGACGATGAGAACGTCCCAACCCGCGGCTACGGAGTCCTTGGTCAACGTGGCGATGAGATCGTCGGCCTCGAACCCCTCCTCGCGCAGCTGTGTGATGTGCAGGGTCTGCAGCACCTCGTCGATGAGCGGGAGCTGGCTCCGGAAGTGGTCCGGCGCCTTCTCTCGTTGCGCCTTGTACTCGGGATACGACTCGGTCCGAAACGTCTTCCGTGAGACGTCCCAGGCGACTGCGATGCCGTCGGGGTGATAATCCTTGAGCAATCTGATCAGCATCCGGGTGAATCCGAACACCGCATTGGTGACCTGACCGCTCTTGGTGGCCAGGTCCTCGGGAAGGGCGTAGAAGGCTCGATAGGCGACCGAGTTGCCGTCGATCAGCGCGAGAGTCGGCACGAACCTGACGGTAGCGCCGTCGGATGTCAGTCGGGCAGGCGGTCGAGCAGGCGATCTCTCGCCTTGATCAGCTTGGCCCGGCGCACCTTGAGGTAGAACGCCGTCTTCTCGAAGCGGCGAACATCGCCCGCGGTGCGGCCGGCCTCCTCGCGGTCGATGTAGTTGCCCACCGCGGCGTCCCGCCGGGCGTCCTCGTCGATGGAACGATGATTGGACAGCTCGGCGTTGACCAGACGGAGCTCGCGGTTGATGTGTTCGATCTTGTCGTTGAGCCGAAACAGACGGCGATGGATGCGATTCACGACTTCGGGCAGCGTAAAGCGAACTCGGCCCAATCGTTAACCTCCCCTTACACTCCCAGACCAAGCCGGAGTGGAGAAATTGGTAAACTCGATGGACTCAAAATCCATTGCTCGAGAGGGCTTGCGGGTTCGAGTCCCGCCTCCGGCACCACGAGAACCCCGGTCGGGGTGATTCACCAACCGCTGGTCGACCAGGAGTCGACGAGCCGTCCCCTTTTGGATGCCTTCTGGGTCGTGCCACAACCGAGATAATCCGGAATCGGCCGGTCGAGGGTATGGAATCTGTCTCGGCCAGGTTGTAGTGTCGAACATATGTTCGTAGGGGAGATGATAGGAGAAGGTCTGGGGTCGGTGGCGCGGGGAGCTGATCGGGCTCGGATGTCAGCGGGGGTGGACCGGTATTCGCTGTCGGGTCACGATCGGATCGAATTGCTCAAGGCCCGAGCCCGGCTCCGAGCTCATGTCGACGCCGAGCTCCTCGCCGACATGGTGTCTGTCCTCGACGCCGAAACCCAGGCACTCTCCCCTGGCTTGACGGTGGGTCAGATCCATGAGGTGACAGCCGCCGAGATCCAGGCCTCCTTGTGCTGGACCCGGCGGATGGCGGAACGGCAATTGGACTTCGCGGCCACACTGGTCGCGGACTACCCCCAGGTTTGGGAGATGCTCCATGCCGGGCTCATCGACCTGGCGCGGGCTCGGGTCGTCGTGGATCAAACCTGTCATCTCGAACCCGAGGTGAGGGACAAGGTGGTCCGCCTGGCCCTGGAGCGGGCGCCAATCCAGACGACAGGTTTGTTGGCGGCGCGGATCCGCCGACTGGCGATCTGGGTCGCTCCGGACAACGCCAGGGAGAAGTACCGGCAGGGTTTGGAGGAAAGGCGGGTGGTCTCCGACGCCAACCCCGACGGGACCGCCAATCTCTCCGGCCTCCAACTCTCCCCGGCAGACACCCAGGCGGTGATGCGCAAGATCAACCGTCTCTCCCACCAGGTCAAAGCCACGGGCGATCCCCGCAGTATCGACCAGATCCGCGCCGACATCTTCCTCGACCTGCTCAAAGGACGTGACCAACAGACCGGGTCGAGCCGGGCGGTGGTCGACATCCAGGTCGATTTGACCACTCTCCTCCAACTCGACGAGAGGCCGGGTGAGTTGCCCGGATGGGGGCCGGTCATCGCCGACATCAGCCGCCAGGTGGTCGATGAGCAACACGAAGCGGAATGGCGGTACACCATCACCGATGAGAGCGGCGTGGTATCCAGCGGGACCACCCGACGCCGACCCCGCGCCGGTCTGAAGCGACTGGTCCAGGCCAAAGCTCCGGTCTGTGTCTTCCCCGGCTGTCGCATCCCCTCCCTCGATTGTGATCTCGACCACAACCAGCCCTGGACGGAGCACGGGCCCACGATCGAAGAAAACCTCGGCCCGTTGTGCCGACACCACCATGTCATCCGGCATCACGGCTGGACCGTCGTCCAGACCCAGCCGGGCAGCTACCGGCTGACCAGCCCCCTCGGTCACACCTATACCAGCCAGCCCCGAGCCCCGTGACCCGGACACGACCGGGACTCAAGCTCCCGGCACTGCCTCCACCACCGCCAGCGCCTCTCCGACCGTCACCACCTCCCCTGGCTCGACGCCGCGCCGCAGAAGTGAAAGGCCAACCCCGTCGGCGACCGAGGTGAGCACACCCACGACGGCCCCATCGGCTACGACCTCGGATCCTTTCTCGGGAGTTCCTCCCTCGATGCGAAGGATCCTCAGCTGGTGGTTGACACGACCACCCCGACTGTCGAGACGGGCCACCAGCTCCTGGCCGAGGAAACAGCCTTTGTCGAACGAGATCGAGCTCGGCACCAGACCGGTCTCCTGAGGGATGGTGGCGTCGGTCACGTCGACGCCCATCAGGGGCTCCCCGGCCTCGATCCGAAGCGCCTCGTACCTGATCGGCTCGAGGTCAGGCAGATCGGGCCTTTCCCCTACCACCACGGTCCTGGTCAGGTTGGGCCAGGAGACATCGGCGATCAGGGCAGTGCGATTCCCCGACCATCGACCCGGCTCGGCCAGGTACGGGCCCACCACCAGCCAGACGTCATCGATGACGATCTCGATCTCGACATCGACCCTGATCCGGTATCGGGCGAGCTTCGCCGCCAGGTCCTCCCCCCGGCCCGAGTCGACGATAAGGCCGACTTCACCCTCGCCGCGAAGCACCCAGAGCAGATGATCCAGCTTCCCCTGGGGTGTGAGCAGGAAAGACCTCGCCACCGAACCCGGCTCCGCGTCTCCGATCTCCTGGCTGATCAGGTCGTCGAGGAACCGGATCGCATCGGTGCCGCCGAACCAGACCAGCTCGGGAGCGGATGGTGCGAGGAGCGGCTGGGTGAGTGGCATCAGATCGTGGCCAGTTCACGCAAGAACGGAACTGAGAGGAGCAGATCGGAGAACCAATTGGAGAGGGTGCTCACGTTCCCGGTCACCATGACCACCCCGAAAACGGCGAGCAACGCGCCCGACGCGATGTTGATCGGGCGCAGAAAGGGCTTGAGCCGGCCGAACGCCTTGAGCAGGCCGAGCCCGGCGAGAAGGAAGGGAACCCCCAGCCCGAGCGAGTAGGCGAACAGCAGGACCATTCCACGACCCAGCGTCGCCTGAAGCGATGCGGTGGCGAGGATGACGGTCAGGACCGGGCCGATACAGGGAGACCATGCGAAACCGAATGCCATCCCCATGACCGGCGGAGCCCATCCCCCGAGCTGACTGGGACGCACATCGAGCCGTCGCTCCCGGCTCAGGTTGGCCAGGATCCCGCGCTCGGAGACGGCCAGGGCGACCATGAGAAGACCGAAGACGATCACAATGAGCCCGGCGAGCCTGGTGAACGTCGTCAGGTTCTGGACCAGCCAAGTGCGCAGGCCGGTGGCGACGGCGCCAAGGGCCACGAACACAACGGTGAAGCCGGCGATGAACATGAGGATGATTCGGGTCATCCGCGCCGGAGATGCCTCCCCTGCCTCCAGCTGGCTGGCGGAGTACCCGGACATCATGGAGAGATAGCCGGGCAGCAGCGGCAGCACACACGGCGAGACGAAAGAGATGACTCCCGCCCCGAAGGCGATGAGGATCTGGACGATGTAGGCGGCGGAGTCGACGTTCTCAAACATTTAGGATTCCGGTCGTATTCACAACCGCTCGCGATGATCGCACGCGAGCCGCTCTACCCTCGACTCGTGGCTCCGTGGTTCCGACGTTTGATGGACCCGTTGCTACCCGTCGAGCGGTTCACTCCCGCCGACCGTCGCATCGTGTTCATCATCTGGGCTGCGGGAGTGGTCCAGGGCTTCGCCCAGTCCCAGGCTTCGGCGACCCTGCCCTTCACCCGGGCCGGCCTCGGTCTCAGCGAAGGCGAGATGAGCCTCCTCCTCGGTATCGCCAGGCTGGCTGCGTTCGCCGCCCTCCCCCTGGGCTGGATCGGCGATCGCCGGGGTCGGAGGCGTCCGCTCCTGCTCTCTGTCACCCTGGTCGTGGCGGGAGGGGCACTGGCCGGGCTCGCCCTCGAGTCCTGGCAGTTCGGAACCGCACAGGCGATTCTCAGGACCGGCACAGCCGGCATGTCCGGCCTGGCCATCGTCCTCCTGGCTGAGCAGGTCTCACCGCACATCCGGGCCTACGCCATTTCCTTCTACGGCGCGGCGGTGTCGTTCGGCGGCGGTCTCGCCCTGATGACCCTCCCTCTCGCCGACGGCGGGGGCGACAATTGGAGGGTTCCCCATCTACTCATCTCGCTCGGGTTGCTGGTGCTCCCGTTCCTGGTGAAGAACGTCCCCGAGAGCAGGATCTTCATCGACGAGCACGAGGAGGGGCACTGGAAAGACCTGGCCACCGGGGTATGGGCGATGCGGTTCTGGGTGGTCAGCATCATTGCCTTTCTCGTATCCGCCTTCTCTGCCGTGGCCCTCGCCTTCTCCACCACCCGCATGATCGAGCATCTCGGACTGAGCACGGGGACGACGGTGCTCATCGCCTTGCTCGGCGGCACCCTCGGCGGGCTCGGCTTCTTCGTCGGCGGGCACCTCGCCGACGCCTGGGGAAGGAGGACCACGACGGTGGTCAGCCTGTTGCTTGCCCTCGTCGGCGGTCTGGTCATCTACTGGTCCAACTCGATCCCGCTCATCGCGGTGGCCGTGATGGTCTCCTCCTTCGGGACGTTTGCCTTCGTCCCGGCCGGAGGCTCGCACCGCACGGAGCTGTTTCCCACCGGGTTGCGCGCCAGCGCCAACACCGCCGCCACCAACCTGGCACTGGTCGGATCAGCGGTTGGGCTGATCACCGGGATCTACACGATCGACCGTTTCGGGCTGTCGCTCACGGTGACCATGCTCGGGGTGGGGATGGCGATCGCGGCCTTTCTCACCCTCGTCCTCCCCGAGACCCGTGGTCAGGACCTCAAGGCCATCCGCAGTGCACGCCGGTAGGTGAACACGTAGACCACACCCCTCGCCAGCAGCATCCCCCCTATCGCCCACCAGATCCCGTCCAGCGACTGCCCCAGCTGGGTCAGGGAGACGAGCAGCACCACCGTCACTGCTCCCAGTGCGGTCGAAGCGATGATCGTCCCGAAGGCGAGCAGCCCGAAGAAGATCCCGTCGGCCACGAACAGCGGGGCGGCAATCGGCATCATCCAGCCGGCGACCGCAGATGCGGAGACCGTCAGCCCCCCCACCCGGGGGTCGTCGACGAGATGATCCAGAAGGGGCCCCCCGAGGACGAATGCCCCGGTGAGGGCGAGCCCGGTGATGACACCCCAGACGAGGAGCGAGAGCGTCAGGCGCTCGGCACCGGCCCGGTCCCTGCCGCCGACCGCTTCCCCGATCAATGCCTGGGCGGCGATGGCAAACGAATCCGCCACCATCGCAGCGAGCAGCCAGACCTGCATCACCACCTGGTGCGCGGCGATCTCGCCTGCGCCGAGTCGGGTGGCGGTGGCGGCGGCGAAGGTGAGCCCGAGGAGGAGGAACCCGGTCCGAATCGAGACCAGGATCCCGTTTCTTCCCAGAGCCAGGATGGTCGGAATCGCCTCCCGCAACCCGGCGGGGCGGTCGGCCATGCGTCTCGACCGGATCAGCAAGAGAAACCACCAAGCCCCGGCGTACTGGGCCACCACGGTGGCAATGGCCGCCCCTTCGATTCCCCATCCCGCCCCGAAGATCAGCAGCGGGTCGAGTCCCAGGTTGAGCAGATTGACCCCCACCGCGACCAGGAGCGGGGTCCGGGTGTCGAGGTGTCCCCGGAACGCCCCGTGGCCGGTCGTGACCACTAACACCGCTGGTGTGGCCAGGGCGCGGATCCTGAGGTAGGAGACCGCGGGGCCGGCCACACCCTGGTCCGCCCCCATCAGGTCGACCAGCCACGGCGCGAGGAGCTCGACTATGACCGTGGCTAGGACACCCAGGACGACGGCCAGGACCAGGGCATCGCCCACCCATCGTCTCGCCTCGACCCTATTGCCCCGCCCCAGCGCCTGGGCCACCAGCGGAGTGGTGGCATAGGCGAGGAAATTGAATCCGAAGAAGACGAACCCGAGCAGCGCGGTGTCCACCCCGAGCGCGGCCAGCTCGTCGACGCCCACCCGGGCCACGAACGCGGTGTCGACCAGAGTGAGCAGAGGGTCGATGGCCAGCGTCCCCAAGGCAGGAACCGCCAGCCGGAGGATGGCCCGGTTTCCGATCCGGGCGGTGGTCACCGGCGCGGCTTCTTGCCGGCGAAGAAAAAGCGGTCGGGGAACTCACAGAGACCGAACAGCTCGCATTCGCCGCACCGGGGTCGTCTGGCCTCGCACACATCTCGCCCGAATTGGATGAAACGCATCGACACGCCGGACCAGGTGCTCTGGGGGAACAGCGCCTTCAGGTCCTTTTCGATCTTCACCGGGTCGGCTTGCTCGGTGAGCCCGAGTCTGCGTGTCACCCGGCGGACATGGGTGTCGACCGCGATCGCCGGCACGCCCCAGGCCTCGGCCAGGAGCACGCTGGCCGTCTTCCGGCCCACACCGGGCAGCTGGACCAGGGCTTCGATGTCCATAGGCACCTCGCCGCCGAAGATCTCCTCGATGCCCT
>DASUSU010000251.1:0-9540 GCA_036374915.1 Acidimicrobiia bacterium
CAACTGTGCCCACCGTCGTCCCCCCAAGGAGGCGACCTCGGAGCGAAGCCGCGGCGTCCCCGCCACCAGTGCGGCGAGGAGGACCGCGGCGAGCAGGTAGCGGAGCCCGGCGAAGACGATCGGGCTGAGTGACTCGCCGTCGAGGCCCCAGCGGATCAGGACCCATGACGTCGACCAGAGGAACGTGACGAACAGCGCGCCGATCAGTGCGCCTCTGTGCTCTCTGCTCCCGGGCAACTGCGTCTTCCTCTCGGCCGGGAGAGAAGCGGCGTTCACCCGGCCAGGGCCTTTGCCACCGCCCTGGGCTCGTCCTCCTCGGTCGGGGGGAAGAAGGTGACCAGTGCATGGTCGGCGCCGGCTTCCCGATAGGCGGCCACTCGTTCGGCCGTCTCGGCCGGGTCGCCCGGATAGCGGAACTGGACCGACACCTCGATCTCGGCTCGATCCCGCCCGATCGTCGCGCACACCTCGTCGAGCAGTCCGAGACGGTGGCGGAAGAGACCGAGGTCGGAGGTGAAGTCGGGGAAATTCCACTGGTCGGCCCACCGCGCCGCCAGTGGGATGGTCCGCTTCGGGCCGGTCCCGCCGACCACGAAAGGCGGGCGGGGGCGCTGCACCGGCTTCGGCTCGAACCGGGCCGAGTCGATGGTGTGGTGCTTCCCCCTGAAGTCGAACACCTCCTCGGTCATCAGCCCGTGGAGGACGGCAAAGGTTTCCTCGAGCCGGTCGAACCGCTCCCCGATCGGGGGCAGGTCGATCCCGAATGCCTCATGCTCGCGCTGATGCCAGCCGGTCCCGACCCCGAGCTCGAGCCGGCCTTCCGACATCCGATCGACCGTCGTCGCCTGCTTGGCCAGGACCACCGGGTGGCGGAAGGTGTTCGCCGTGAGCATGGTGCCGAATCGGATCCGCTCGGTCACCGCGGCGAGGCCGCCCAGCAGGGCCCAGGCCTCCATGATGGGGCGGGTGTCCTCGACTCGCGGCGGGTAGAAGTGGTCGTTGAGCCACACCGCGTCCCAGAAGCCCTCCCGGTCCGCCTCGACCCAGATCCGCCGGAGATGGTCCCAATCCGTGTCCTGGGCCCAGACTTTGAACGAGTGGCGGAATCGCCGGGTGGTCAAGATGGCCCGCCCGGCAATCCAAGGGTTTGACAGCGCATCGGCCGATCGTACCCGGTGGGCCTGGCACCGCTTTCGTGGCCGACACCGAGTCTCGGTATCCTGCCCGCCTCGATGACTTACGACGTACACGCCCATTGCATCCCCGCTGAATTCCGCGACTGGCTCGCAGAGAGAGGACCCGGGATCGGGGCACGCATCGTGGAGGTGAAAGGCGGCCAGGCGGTGGACTTCGCCGGGAAGGTGACCACCGGGGCGCAGTTCGGGCAGGGCTCGTTGACCGATGGGGAGGCCCGCCTCGAGGCGATGGACCGGATGGGCATCGACGTACAGGTCCTGGCCGGCTGGATCGACCTGACCGGCTACGAGCTCGGCCGCGATGCGGCGCAGGAGTATTCGCGAGCCCACAACGAGGCCCTGGCCGGGGAAGCCTCCCGGGCCGCCACTCGATTCCGCTCCCTCGGCACCGTCCCCCTCCAGTTCCCCGATCTCGCCGTTGGCGCCCTGGAAGATGCGATGAGCCGGCTGGGAATGAGTGGGGTCCAGGTGGCCACCACGGTGGAAGGGCGGTTCCTCGACCAGGTGGAAGGGCTCGACGCCTTCTGGGAGGCGGCGGCGGATCTGGGGGCTTTCGTCCTCCTCCATCCCATGCGGCCGCTGTCCGGTCTCGACCTGACCCGTTATGGCATGGACAATGCGGTGGCGCGTCCGGTCGAGACCAGTGTCGCCCTGGCCGGTCTGATCATGTCGGGTGTCTTCGAGAGGTATCCGGGCCTGGTCCTCTGCGCCGTCCACGGCGCCGGGTTCCTTCCCTATCAGATCGGCCGGCTCGACAAGGCGTTCCGGCAGAGCCCGGACGTGGCCGGGGCGCGCATCACCAAACCGCCCAGCGAGTACCTGAAGACGGTCTATGCCGACACCATCGTCCACAACCCGCAGGCGCTGGCCCATCTGGTCGCGATGCTGGGCATCGACCGGGTCATGCTCGGGACGGATTATCCCTTCCCGATGGGGGACCAGGACCCCGTGGCGCTGGTCAACTCGACCCCTGGTCTGGGCGCCGAGGAGATCAAAGCCATCACCTCGGAGAACGCCGGGCGCTTGCTCGGGTGACGGTCTCGCCGACGGCCAGTACCTTTCCCGCAATGCGAGGAGCATGCCGATGAGAACGACCGAAGCCGACGCCGGTCTGTACGACTACGCGCTGAGGGAGCCCCGGCTGCCGCCGCCGGAGAATCGGGACAACGACCGGCTCCCCATCGCCCTCGACCAGCGTCTCGCCATGTACGAGCTGCAGCAGCTGTTGCGCCAGTTCGAGAAGCGGGCCTATGACCTCTTCCTGCAGAACCTGGTCAAGGGAACGTCGCATCTCTCGCTGGGGATGGAGGCGGTGGCGGCCGGCTTCGGCCAGGCGATGCGACCCGACGACTACACCTTCGCCACCTACCGAGGGCACGCCCACACCCTGGCCCGGGGCGCCGAGCCGGGGCCGGTTCTGGCCGAGCTGTTGGGGCGGGAGAACGGCATTCTCAAGGGCAAGGGGGGGTCGATGCACCTCACCTCGGTCGAGCACGGGATGATGGGCTCCTATGCCATCATCGGGGCCCATCTCACCATCGCCAACGGCGCGGCGTGGTCGGCGCAGATGAGGGGCACCGATCAGGTCGCGGTGTGCTTCTTCGGTGACGGCACCACCAACATCGGGGCGTTCCACGAGGCGCTCAACATGGCCTCGATCTGGGACCTGCCGGTCGTGTTCGTCTGCGAGAACAACCTGTGGATGGAGTACACGCCGATCGATCTGATCACCGCGGTGCCCAACCCGGCGGCCGACCGGGCCGGCGCCTACGGGCTGGAGAGCATCGTCGTCGACGGCAACGACGCGGATGCGGTCCACAATGTGGCGGTGGGGGTGATCGAGCGAGCCAGGCGGGGAGACGGGCCCTCGCTGGTCGAGGCCCAGACCTACCGGGAGCAGGGACACAGCCGGGCCGACCCGGCCAAGTACCGGCCGCCGGCCGAGGTCGAGGCATGGAAGGCGCGGGACCCGATCCCGATGTACCACGAGCGCCTGCTCCGTCTCGGGGTGCCCGAGGCCGACCTGAGCTCGATCCAACAGGAGGTGGCGAGACGTGTCGACGAGGCGACCGAGTTCGCAAAAGGGGGCGCCACCCCGGGTGAGGAGCACCTGATGACCGATGTCTGGGCGGACGGGGGGTCGGCATGGCGGAACTGACCTACCGGGGGGCCGTGGCCTACGGCATCGCCCAGGAGATGCGACGCGACCCGAACCTGGTGATGCTGGGCGAGGACATCGCCGGGGCCGGCGGTGTGTTCAAGACGACGGTCGGCCTGCTCGAGGAGTTCGGGCCGGATCGGATCCGCGACACCCCAATCTCGGAGCTGGCGATCCTCGGCGCCGCGATGGGGGCTGCGATGACCGGGAGCCCGGTCATCGCCGAGATCATGTTCTCCGACTTCATCGCGGTCTGCTTCGACCTGCTGGCCAACGAGATGGCCAAGTCCCGTTACATGACCGGTGGCCAGGTGAGCGTGCCTGTCGTGGTCCGCACCGCCAACGGCGGCGGCTCCCGGTTCGGTGCCCAGCACTCCCAGAGCGTGGAGAACTGGGTGATGATGATTCCCGGCCTCAAGGTGGTCGCCCCGTCGACTCCGCTCGACGTGGTGGGGCTGATGGCTGCTGCGATTCGGGACCCCGACCCGGTCGTCTTCATGGAGCACAAGTCTCTGATGGCGGACAAGGCCGACATCCCCGACGGCGAGATCGTCGACGAGTTGGGAGTGGCCCGGGTGGTCCGCGAGGGCAGCGACTGCACCATCGTCGCCCTGGCCTTGATGGTCCCCCGCGCCCTTGAAGCGGCCAACCGACTCGCCGACCAGGGGATCTCCGCCGAGGTCATCGACCTGCGCACCTTGGTCCCCCTGGACACGCAGGCGATCCTCGGCTCGGTGGCGAAGACGAGCCGGTTGTTCACGGTCGAGGAGAACCCACGTCTCTGTGGGTGGGGGGCCGAGATCGCATCGATAGTCGCCGACGAGGCCTTCTGGGACCTTGACGGGCCGGTGGTGCGGATAACCACCCCGCACATCCCACTCCCCGCCGCAGAGTCGCTCGAGGACATGGCCATCCCCTCGGTCGATCGGATCGCCGAGACCGTTTCCAAGAGCATGGGCTGACGCCCGCATCGGCTCATTGACCGACGGTGGGCTGCGGCCCTTCCTATCGTGAATGCGATGGCGGGGTGCTCAAGGACCGGGGCAGCGGATTTCGGGCCTCCGACGGCGGAGCGAGGGGCGCCGAGATGACCGGTCTGCGCCCGCCGCCCAAGCCGGATGCACCCACCCGGGTCGTCTTGCGCATGCTCGTCCTGGTCGTCCTGGTGCTCGCCGCCGGCGTCATCGTCTGGACCGCGGTCACCGAGCAGAGAATCGAGCTGATCGAAGACGTCCCGAGAGACGATCTCGAGCTGGAGCCGTTCGTGACCAGCGACGGGACCGAGCTCAACGTGGTGAGCGAGGGAGACGGGCCCGTGCCCCTGGTCCTCCTCCATGACATCGACGTTGCCGGCAACGTGATCTGGGACGGAGTCCTGGCCCGGCTCGACGCCGGATTCACCGTGCTTCGGGTCGATCTGCCCGGGTTCGGCCTGAGCGAGCGGATCCCCGCCGAGGGGAGCCGGCACACCGTCGCCTCGATGGCGGGGCAGGTGGCCGAGGTGATCGAGCAGATCGTCGGTCAGCCGGCCGTCATCGCCGGGGTCGGCTTGGGGGGAGAGGTCGGGGCGGAGATCGCAGTTGTCCGACCCGAAGTGGTGACGGCCCTGATGATGATCGACGTCGACTTCTACAAGCCGGACGGTTGGGACGAGCTCGTCCAGAAGCTCCCCTGGGTCGGGAAAGCGGCGACTTTCGCACTGGAGACGTCGGGTCCGTTCGCCGCCGGGCGCTGGGCACCCAACTGCGAGTCCGGCGGTTGGTGCCCCACCCAGAGCCAGGTGGCCGCGCGTGATCTGGCGGAGACGATCAGCGGGACATCGGCATCGATCCGGGCCTTCCACGCGACCCCGGCTGCATCGCAGGTGCCATCCCAGCTGTCGGACATCGTCGTGCCGGTGCACTACATCTGGAGCCAGCAGGGTGAGGTTCCCAGGGAATCGGTCGACAGGGTCCAGGAGGCTCTTCCCGACGCCGAGTTCGAGGTGCTGGCAGAGGCGTGGAAAGCCCATCTCGACCAACCGGCCGACGTGGCCGCAGCGATCGCCACCCTGGCTCCCTAGCGCCGGTGCATTTCGGGGCCGACCCGTCCACAACTGTCATAAGTCCCGAATCGATCTGCCGTCGTCCCCTGTTCCAGTCCGGGTCTCCCGCCGACACTCGATGCATACGACAGGCGGCGAGTGCCTGTCCTGTGAGGAGATGGCACATGAAGCGCCTTTTGGTACTCGGGGCGGGCACCGCCGGGACGATGGTGGTGAACAAGCTCCGACCGCTGCTCGCCGAGAGCGAGTGGACCATCACCATCGTCGACCAGGACGACGTCCATCTCTACCAACCCGGTCTGCTCCTCATACCGTTCGGCACCTACTCGCCCGATGAGGTGGTCAAGCAGCGTCGTCGCCAGTTGAGAGCGGGCGTGGACCTGGTGCTGGGGGAAATCGATGTCGTCCTCCCCGACGAGAGCACGGTGAAGCTGCTCGACGGCCGTGAGCTCGCCTATGACTACCTGGTCGTCGCCACCGGGACCACCCCGCGGCCCGATCAGACCCCGGGCATGATGGGGGCGGAGTGGCGTCGGAGCGTGTTCGACTTCTACACCCTGGAGGGCGCCAGCGCCCTGGCCGACAAGCTGGCGGCGTGGGAAGGCGGCCGTCTCGTCGTCCACATCACCGAGATGCCGATCAAGTGCCCGGTGGCCCCTCTCGAGTTTGCCTTCCTCGCCGACTCGCACTTCGCTGCCAGGGGGATGCGGGACCGGGTCGAGATCACGTACGTGACCCCGCTCGACGGTGCATTCACCAAGCCGGTCGCGGCCAGCCGCCTGGGCGGGATGCTGGAGAAGAGGAGCATCTCCCTCGAGCCCGACTTCTACATCGAGCGGGTCGACAACGAGGCCAAGACCCTGGTTTCCTACGACGAGAGAGAGATCCCCTTCGACCTCCTGGTCACCGTCCCCCTGAACATGGGCGCCGACTTCATCGCCAGGAGCGGGATGGGCAACGAGCTCAACTACGTCCCGGTGGACAAGGGCACCTTCCTCTCCACCCGGTGGGACAACGTCTTCGCCATAGGCGACGCCGCCGATCTGCCCACCTCGAAGGCGGGCTCCGTCGCCCATTTCGCGGTGGAGATCTTCACCGAGAACTTCCTCCAGCTGATCAAGGGGGAAGCGATGAGCCACGACTTCGACGGGCACGCCAATTGCTTCGTCGAGTCGGGTGGGGGCAAGGCGATGCTCATCGACTTCAACTACGACACCGAGCCGCTCCCGGGCAAGTACCCGCTCGCCCACATCGGGCCGATGTCGCTCCTCGAGGAGAGCACGATCAACCACTGGGGGAAGCTCGGATTCAAGTGGGTCTATTGGCACGCCTTGCTCCCCGGGCGGAAGCTCCCCGTGCCCACCTTGATGTCGATGGCCGGCAAGCAGCCGGATCAGAAGTCAGAGACCGAGACATTCGAGAAGGAGATGATGCGATGAGCCTGGCGACGATCGCCGATCGTGAGGTCCACGTCGACGACGAAGGGTTCATGACCGAGTACGAGGAGTGGTCCGAGGACCTGGGCGCCGTCCTGGCCCGGAACATCGGGATCGAGATGACCGACGCCCATTGGAAGGCGATCCGATTCCTGCGGGACGACTACCGATCCCAGGGCGAGACCCCGACTCTGCGCCGGGTGACCACCGTCGGGGCGATTCCCACCAAGGAGCTGTTCGAGCTCTTCCCCAAGAAACCCGCCAAGAAGATGGCCTACATCGCAGGCCTGCCCAAGCCGGCCGGCTGCGTCTGATCGGAGGAAGTCGCATGACAATGACACTGGAAGCGCCGGTCCCGGTGTTCGACGACGAAGGCTCGTCGGGACGCAAGCTGGCCATCATCTGCTCCAAGGGATCGCTGGACATGGCCTATCCGGGCCTGGTCCTGGCCAATGCCGCCCTCGGGGAGGGGATCGAGACCCATCTCTTCTTCACCTTCTGGGGCTTCGACATGATCAACAAGGAGACGATGGGTCATCTCAAGTTCACCCCTGTCGGCAACCCGGCCACCCACATGCCGCCGATGTTGATGGGGCTCCCCGGGATGACAGCCTTCGCAACCCACATGATGAAGAAGCAGATCGAGGGGATCGACGTGCCCGACGTGCCCGAGTTCCTCGAGATGATCGCCGACTCCGGAGGTCATCTGTGGGCCTGCCGCATGTCTGCCGACATGATGCATCTCGAGGAGGACGACCTCTACGACCGGGTGGAGGGGATCATCAGCGCCGCCGACTTCATCGAGCTCTCCGAGGGAGCGCAGACGATCTTCATCTGAGCTCAGACGGCTACGAATCGGACCTCGTGGACCACGTTGTTGGCGTAGCCGCCGCGGTTCCAACGTGAGCGCAGGGGTTGGGTCGCCCCGGTGACGTCGGTCGCCCGGGCCATCACCACATGCTCGCCGGGTTCGAGCGTCAGCTGGTGACGCCAGGCGGCCGCGGCCAGTGGATGTGGGCCAACCTCGAGGTCGGCGCTCGCCCATGTCACGCCTCCGTCGACCGACACAACCACCTCGGTCACCGACCCGGCACCCGACCAGGCCGATCCGGTCACGACGACCCGGCCCGCCTCCACCCGTTCACCTTCGGCCGGGGAGGAGATGACCGATCTGATCTGGATCCTGCCCACCGGGGCGCCATCCTCGAAGACGTCATCGCCGAAGAAGCGGTATCGGTTGACGAAGTGGCCCCGGAACGGGGAGGTCACACCCTCGATCCTGGCGAGCCACTTGACCGAGATCATCGCGTAGTGCCCGGGGAGCACGAACCGAATCGGGCCGCCATGCTCATGGGCGAGGGGCTCGTCGCCGATGGAGGTCACCAGCAGACCTGAGCCCTGTCTCACCAACTCGGCGGGAACCGAGAACTGGTAGGGCACCTCTCCTTCCGGGGACACGACTCCCCGATCGCAGCCGGTGAGCACCAGATCGACCACTTCGTCCGGGATCTCTCCCAGCGCGTCGATCAGCCGCACCCCTCCGATCCGGATCGGCGAGGCACCTCCCAGACCCCATTCGACCCCGGCCACGGCCGGCGTGATCAGTGACCGGCCGTTGCCCGCGCACTCCAGGACCATCTCCTCGACCGTTGGCTCCAACTCGGCCAGCCGGGTCAGGTTCAACGTCTCCGGGGGCCGGCCGGGGAGGAGGACTTCGACCTCTCCGCTCACCTCGCCGGGGGCGGGCGTGGGAAAGCTGTTGCGCTGGTAGATCCGATGCTGGGGGAGGGGCCCCCCGTGGAGATCGCGGAGCGGGACGGCGGCGTTGGGCGGGGACACGGTGAGGTATTCGAGACCGCTCATTCGCGGCCACCCTATTCGCCTCCCCATCGGCCTTTCTCAATGCACGGCGTCACATATGCGTGACGCCCTGCATTAGGAAAGCGCTTCTTCCATCCATTCCGCCCAGCGGCGGGTGAGGTCGGCGACCGCGGTGCGGTCGGTGCCGGTGGGGTGGAGGGTGGGGCCGACGACGACTTCGACCCGGCCCCGGTGCAGCTTGTTGTCCACCCCGAGGACCTGCTCGGTGCCCGTCACCGCGACGGCGACCAGGGGCACCCCGGCACGGCCCGCCAGCCAGGCGGCCCCGGGCTTGAACCCGGCGCCCCCGAACCTCTCGACCCGGATCCCTTCGGGGAACATGCCGATCACGCCTCCCTCGGAGAGGTGGGAGAGACATTCGCGCATCGCCCCGAGCGGGATGCCGCCCCGTCGGACGGTGATGACCTCGAACCCGTCGAGCGCCCAGTCCAACCACCGGTGATTCCCGTACAGGTCGACCAGGGCGACGAACCGGGCCCGCTCTCCGTAGACCGCACCGACCAGGGGCGGGTCGAGGAACGAGTGGTGGTTCGCCGCGATCACGAAGGGTGGGGGCGGGAAACCCGAGCCGCGGTCGACCCGCAGACGCCAGGCGATCCCGGCGCCGGCCCGGATCACGGGGAGGGCCAGCGGCCATATGACCCGGCTCCGCAGGAGGCGGGACGAGGTCAAGGCAGGATCAGGACCTTGCCCGTGGTCTGTCTCGCCTCCAGGGCCCGATGCGCCTCGGCCGCCTCGGCGAGCGGGAACTCGCGGTCGACCCGCACCTCCAGCTTCCCCGCCTCGATCCAACCGAACAGGTCGGCGCAACGAGAGAGAAGCTCG
>DASUSU010000252.1:0-10085 GCA_036374915.1 Acidimicrobiia bacterium
CGCACCTCGAAGTGCTCGCCGTGGAACTCGAACGGCTCCCCCGACCAGACCCCGGTCACGATGTCCAGCCCCTCGTCGAGGAGGTCGGCTCGGAGACGAGGGTCGGTGGGGTCGCCGAATGTCCCGAACTCGGGCCCGGGCGGGTATCCGATGCCCACGCCGAGGATGGCTCGTCCTCCACTGAGCCGGTCCAGGGTCGCCGCCTGACGGGCCACCACCCAGGGACGGTGACGGGGCAGGGCGGCCACCATTGGTCCGATCTTGATCGACTCGGTGGCCTGGCCGATCGCGCCGAGCAGCACCCAGGGGTCGGCGACCGGGAAGCCATCGGCGACGACGATGTGGTCCCAGACGAAGAACCCGTCCCATCCGGCCGTCTCCGCGGCGCGGGCGAGCCCGACCGTCAGGGGAGGCTCGGCGTATGCGCCGAAGTTGGGAAAGGACAGACCGAACCGCACCCCGTCGAGAGTATCGACACCGGTCCGGTGGTGACCCAGCGCGTAGCATCGCGGCGTGACCGACCGGTTTCTCGACGCCGCCATCGACGAGGCCGGATTGGGTCTGGCCGAGGGCGGGATCCCGATCGGCTCGGTGCTGGTGGTCGGCGGTGAGATCGCGGGACGGGGTCACAACCAGAGGGTCCAGAAGGGGAGCCCGATCCTCCACGGCGAGATGGATGCCCTGGAGAACGCGGGGCGGCTGGTCGCCTCCGAATACAGGCGATCGGTGATCTACACCACTCTTTCCCCATGTCAGATGTGCACCGGGGCCATCCTGCTCTATGGCATCCCCAAGGTGGTGATCGGAGAGAACCGAACCTTCCTCGGCGCCGAAGACCTGCTCAGGGCCAACGACGTGGAGGTGGTGGTGGTCAACGACCAGCGCTGCATCGACCTGATGACCGAGTTCATCGAGGCCCGGCCCGATCTGTGGAACGAGGACATCGGAGAGACGTAGAGGGGGTGGGGGCGGAGGCCCCTAGGTTCGGAGCCCGACCAGTTGGCGCAGTCTCGGGTCGAGCCTGGGACGTTGCGGGGGGTACTCCCGCCCGTCCGGTCTGGTGAATGTCGGGGTTCGATCGGGGTGGGCCTGGATGCCCCACCCGTGCTCGTGGAGGAAGCGGTGGTGATAGCCGCAGAGCAGGATCAGATTGTCCAGATCGGTCGGGCCACCATCGGCCCAATGTCGGATGTGATGACCATGCACCCAGTTCTTCCGGCCACAACCGGGGAACCGGCAGCCACCGTCACGATGCCAGAGCTGACGTCGCAGCCAACCCGGGATCGTCCTGGTCCTCCGTCCCATGCCGAGAGCGCTGATGGCATGCCCGTAGACGGCACATTCCACGATCGAATCACAGGCCAGGCGTCGAGCAGTCTCATTGGCGATCACCGGACCTGCCTCCAACTCGGCCACCCCGGTGGTCTCCGGGCCCTCGACGAGGGCGTCGAGGTCGGCGTGGACGGTCAGCTGAACCGGGCCGGGTGAGGCATCGCCACTGGTGGCGGCCAGTTCCACCAGACCGTCGGCCAGCCGCGCCGGATACGGGTCGAACATCCCCGTCTCGGGGTTGGGGGGCATGGCGTCGGCCCGCTCCCGGATCGCCGACTCCACCATGTGCAGCTCGGGACCGGGAAGATGAGCGGTCAACCTCCCCTCCATTCCGTCCAGGGAATGGTGGACGAACAGGGCACGCCGCTCCCAGACCGTCAGTTCGTCTTCCACGGTCGGGGGGTGGGAGCGACGACCGGCCCGATCCAACGCCGCCATCGACAAACCGAGACACTCCTCGACCAACCCCTCCTCGGTTGCCGGGGTCGCCAGCTTGGAGATCGCATCCGCCTGATCGAGTGAGATGACACCCTCGGCGAACCGGGAGCGGAGAAGAGGCAGATCCTGCAGCCGACGGGCCACCCGGACCAACTGACCGGCGGTGGAATGACGGAGGCCGAAACGGGCCGACACCCACTGGACCAGATCCGGCGAGCCATCCGCCAGGAACCGTTGACCCCGATCCACCTCGATCAGCCATTCGCAGATGCCGGCATGGAATGCCGCCAGCCCGGAGAACAGGTGACCGAGGACCTGATCCACTTGATCGCTGGAATACCTCTCCCTCTCCATACCGACAACGTACAAACCGGGTGGGACAGAAAAGGTCGAAAAAGGGCCGATCCGAAAAGAAATCTCAGAGATCCGGGCCGGTCACTTTCCCTTCCACTCCGGGGCCCGCTTCTCCAGGAAGGCAAGCACTCCCTCGATGGCATCCTCGGTCCCCAGGGCCACCGATTGCGCCTCGCCCTCCCAGGAGAGGGCATCGGCCAGGCCGTGCTGGAACGAGGCGTTGATGGTCTGCTTGGCGAACATCTGGGCCAGCGGGGCGCCGTCGAGAAAGGTCGTCGCCATCTCGGTGACCCGGTCTTCCAGCGCCTCGACCGACACGACCTCGGCGACCAGACCGATCCTCACCGCCTCCTCGGCTCCGACCATCCGCCCGGAGAGGGCGAGCTCCTTGGCCCGTTGCAGACCGACGATCCGAGGCAGGAGCCAGGAGCCGCCGAAGTCGACGGTGAGCCCTCTCTTGACGAAGATCTCCGAGAAGCGCGCCCGCTCGGTGGCCACAACCACGTCACAGCCGAGGGCGAGGTTCATCCCGGCGCCGACGGCCACCCCGTCGACCGCGGCGATGGTGGGCTTGGTGAGCCGATGGAGAGCCATGGCGGCAGCGCCGACCAGCTTCATCCGGGCATGACGGTCCTCGACCGACTGGAGACGATCGAGACGAGCCGGATCGAGGTCGGCGCCGGCGCAGAACTCCCCGCCGGCCCCGGTGACCACCAGCACCCGCTGCTCGGAGGCCTGAAAGGATGCGAAGGCCGCCTCCAGCTCGGGCCATCCCTCGAACGGGATGGCGTTCTTGCGGTCGGGCCGGTCGATCGTCAGCCAGCGCACCGCGTCTCGGTCGTCGATCTGGAGCCAGCTCACTGCGAGGACGGTAGACGGCAAGGAGCCCGGTTACCGTGCTGACCATGGGTTTCAACCCGTTCCGCGATCACGAGAAGAGCGCCGCCGACATCGCGGCCATGGTGATCGCACTGGTGGCGATCTTCGCGGTGCTGGCATGGGCGATCTTCTCGGGGTGACCGTCACCCCGGTGCAGGCCTACGCGGCGCGCAAGGAGTACATCTGCCCCGGCTGTGAGATGACCATCGGCCCCGGCACCTTTCATCTGGTCGTGGTGCCCGACCTGGAGCCGGACCTGCGCCGCCACTGGCATCAGGGGTGCTGGCACAAGGAGATGCGACGCCGCTTCGGCGCCGGTCAGGCGTCGCGTCGGTGAAGACCCCACCAGGAGAGGAACAGGCCGACCGCGGTCCAGCCCACCATGATGACGACCGAGTGCCCGAGTGACAGTGCGCCGCCCCCGAAGAACTGCCCGAAGTCACCCGGGATCGTGATCTGAAACAGCGCAGTGGTCGCCGCCGACAGCGAGATGTTCTGGTACGGGCTCCACAGGACGAGTAGCGAGTCGACAAAGTAGAAGGCGAGGGCGGCCCCGATGGCAGGCCCGACCGAACGGAGCATCGCCACCGCCCCGAGGCCGATCGCGGTCCAGGCCAGCTCGATGAGACTCACCTTCCACACCAGCCCCAGCCAGTCCGATGTGCTCAGCCCGCCTTCGCCGGTGCCGGCGAGGGCGGTGACCACCGCCCACCCGGCGATACCGAGGCCGATGGCCAGCCAGGAGGCGACGGCGAGCACCACGAAACGGGCCGACAACTGCGGGATGCGACGTGAGTCCCTGGTCAGGGCGGTGGCCCATACCGTGCTCCCGAACTCGCTGCCCAGCATGACCACCGCCAGGATGAGCGGGAACCAGGTCTGACCGGCCACTTGCTGGGCGCCGAAGAGGTAGGCCGCCGGCTTCTCGATGATGGGGAGGTCGCCCTCGGCGGCGAGATCGGGGGCGACCTGGGGGAAGACGAGGAACAGCGCGGCGAGCAGACCGACCAGGGCGGCGAGGATCAGGACCATCACCAGGTAGAGCCGGCGGCGGCTCAGCTTCAGGTACTCGGCGTGGAGAAGGCTCATGACGCCCCCGGCCCGGTCATGCCGAGGAAGACGGACTCCAGGGTGGAACGGGCCGGGCCCACCTCGCTGGGGTAGATCCCGGCTCCGGCCAGGACCCTGATCACCTTGCTTCCGTCCTCATCGTCGACGATCAGGGCGCCGCCGTCGGTGCGCACTTCGATCCCGGCCGCAGACAATGCGGCACCGGCCGCCGCCAGGTCCTCGGCGACCACCCTGGTGGCCCGGCCGGAGAGCATCTCCTCCAGAGGGCCTTCGGTCACCAGCCTGCCGTGGTCGAGCACCACCACGTAGTCGGCCAGCGCCTCGATGTCGGCCAGGTCGTGGCTGGACACCACCACGGTCCGACCGCTGTCCGCTATCTCGCGGAGCCGGGCACGGAACGCGATCTGACCGGCCGGGTCGAGACCGTCGAGCGGCTCGTCGAGGAGGAGCAGGGGCGGGTCGCCGATGAGCGAGGCGGCCAGCGCCAAACGCTGGCGCATGCCCTTCGAGTACTGCTCGACTTTCCGCTTGGCATCGTCCTGCAGCTCGACGAAACGGAGCAGGTCGTCGATCCGCTCGTGCCCGAACCCGAGCTGGTCGGCGGCGACCTGGAGATTCACCCTTCCCGACAGGGCCCGGATCAACCCCGGTTCCTCGATGATCGCCCCCACCTTCTTGGCGACGTCGTGGAGCTCAGCGGGTATGGAGTGGCCCAGCACCTGGATGCCGCCCTCGTTGATCCGGGTCAGCCCGAGGAGGGAACGGAAAAGGGTGGTCTTGCCCGCCCCGTTGGGGCCGAGCAGACCGGTGATGGCTCCGGAAGGCACGATGCAGTCCAGCCCGTCGAGGGCGGTGACCGACCCGTATCGCTTGACCAGACCGGCGACTCGGATGGCAGGCTCGGCCAGGTTCATGCTCGTCGCCGTTCAGAGATCATCGGTCGGAGAGTCAACCACAACCGGGGACCCAGTGGACCACGACATCGCGGTCGCCCAGCCTGACGCCGAGAAAGTCGGTGCGACCCGCCCCAACCCGGCCGGCCAGCCGTCTCACCCGTCGGCGCTTGGCGGGATCGATGGCGTCGACCGGATCGGCGGCTCCGGTGATCGTCCTCACCTCGACCACGACCCTGGTCCCAGCATCGAGCGCGAGCAGGTCCAGCTCTCCACGACCGACATCGAGGTTTCGGGTCAGGACGCGGAGACCGTGATCCTCGAGGAAACGGGCGGCTATCAGCTCGCCGGCCCTCCCCACCAGGGCCCGATCACTCAGATCGAGATCTCTTGCTGCTCCAGCTCTTCGACGTTGACGTCGCGGAAGGTCAGCACCTTCACGTGCTCCAGAAAGCGGGCCGGTCGGAACATGTCCCAAACCCATGCGTCCTTCATCTCGACTTCGAAGAAGACCGACCCGTTGGCCTCGCGCACCTCGAGATTCACCTGGTTGGCCAGGTAGAACCTTCGCTCGGTCTCCACCACGTACCGGAACATCGGGAGGACGTCGTGGTACTCCTTGTAGATCTTGAGCTCAACCTCGGATTCGTAACGCTCCAGGTCCTCTTCCATCTTCTCCTCTTCACACGAGCCGACGAGCGATCATATGCACGGCTCGTTGATTAACAGCTAACAAAACGCCGTGACGTTTTCTCAGAGCCCGCCGATGTGGGAGATGGGCCAGATGGTCACGAATGCCTCCCCGACCAGGTCGTCGAGGGGAATCGCGCCGAATCTCCGGCTGTCGAACGAGGCATCCCGGTTGTCGCCCATCACGAACACCTCGTCCGGCCCGACGGTGATCGGAGGCTCGTCGGGCATGAACACCTCGGGCAGGTAGGTCTCCTCGAGCGGGGTCCCGTTCACCAGGACATGGTTGTCACGCACCTCGATGGTCTCCCCGGGGAGCCCGATCACCCGCTTGATCAGGTCCTCGTCCCCCCTGGTGCGGATCCCGACCGCCTCCAGCACCGAGCGGATGACCGCTTCCGGGATCGACTCCTCGATCTGCTCCTCGCGCGGGTCCCGGAACACGACGACGTCGCCTCGCTGCGGCTCCCCGAACCGGTAGGCGAGCTTGTTGACCATGACCCGGTCGTTGACCTCGATGGTCGGGAGCATCGATTCCGAGGGGATCCAGAACGGCTGGAGGAGAAAGGTCTTGATGACGACCGCGATGAACAGCGCGGTGAGGAGCAGTCCGGGCAACTCGGCGATGAACGAGCGCCTGCGCGGCTCCTCGGGGGCTTCAGGTGCCTGCTCTTCGTCCACAGGGCTCGGAATCGGTGAAGTCAGTCCCGCAGCTCCTTGATCCGAGCCGACTTCCCGACCCGGTCCCTCAGGTAGTAGAGCTTGGAACGCCGAACGTCGCCGCGACGCACTACCTCGATCCGGGCGATGATCGGGGCGTGGAGCGGGAACACCCGCTCGACGCCGACACCGAAGCTCAGCTTGCGGACGGTGAAAGAGGCGCGGGCACCGGCGCCGTTGCGTGCGATGACCAGGCCCTCGAATATCTGGACGCGCTCCCTGCCCCCCTCCACGACCCGGACGTGGACCTTGACGGTGTCTCCGGCTCGAAACTCGGGTATGTCGTCGCGGACGTGCGCGCTCTCAACTACGTGAAGATCGTTCATGGAGGACTCCTAGAGCGGACGGGACAGGCCTTTGGTTTGGTCCCGACCCGGGGGAATTGTATCAGGTATCGGGATTCTCGCCATCTCGGAGGAGATCGGGTCTGCGCTCCCTGGTGCGGCGAAGACGCTGCTCCTTTCTCCATTCTTCGATGGAGCCGTGGTTGCCGGAGAGGAGCACTTCGGGCACCTCCCATCCCCTGAACACGGCCGGTCGGGTGTACACCGGCTCTTCGAGCAGCCCGTCGCGGAACGACTCGCTCTCGGTCGAGGCCGGATTGCCCACGACGCCGGGGAGGAGGCGGGCGATCCCCTCGATGACGAGAGCGGCCGCCACCTCGCCGCCGGCCAGCACGAAGTCGCCCACCGATGCCTCCTCGTCGATGAAGTGGTCGACCACCCGCTGGTCGACGCCTTCGAAGCGCCCGCAGACCAGGGTGAGCTCGGGCAGGTCGGACCAGCGATCCAGGGTGGTCTGGGTGAGGGTCGCTCCGGCCGGGGTGAACAAGACCCGTCTGGTGCCCGAGAGGGGCTCCAGCGCGGCGGCGAGCGGCTCGATCATCATCACCATCCCCGGGCCGCCGCCGAACGGCGCATCGTCCAGCTGGCGATGCCTGCCGATGCCGTGCTCACGGAGGTCGACCAGGTCGATCTCGAGGGCCCCCGATTCGATGCCCCGGGCCACGATCGAGACTTCGAGTGGGCCCCGGAAGTACTCGGGGAACATGGTGACGACGTGGATCAGCACCGGGACAGGGTAGGAGCAAGCCCGGCACCGGACCGATGCCTCCCCACCGGAGATGACGGTTACGACCGATCGATCAGCCGAGCCGCTCCACGATCATCGCCATCCCCTGGCCACCTCCCACGCACATGGTCTCCAACCCGATGGTCTTGTCCAAGGTGCGCAGGTCGTTGATCAGGGTCCCCATGATCCGGGCCCCGGTCATACCGAAGGGATGACCGAGTGCTATCGCCCCGCCGTGGGGGTTGACTCGTTCGATGTCGATGCCGAGCTGGTCGACAGACGCCAGGACCTGTGCGGCGAAGGCCTCGTTGATCTCGATCACGTCGATGTCGTCGAGCTCCATCCCGGCCTGATCGAGCACGGCCCTCACCGCTCCGACCGGGCCCATCCCCATGTACTCGGGCTGGAGGCCGACCACCGAAGAGGCCACGATCCGGGCGAGCGGCTGAAGCCCGAGTTCGGCCGCGCGCCGGTCCGACATGACCAGGACCGCCGCCGAGCCGTCGTTGAGCGGACAGGAGTTGCCGGCGGTGACCCGGCCGTCGGCCTTGAAGGCAGGAGGCAGCTCGGCCAGCTTCTCCAGCGTCGTGTTGGGACGGGGCCCGTCGTCGGCTGTGATGGTTCGCCCGTCGGGGAGATCGATCGGGGTGATCTCCCGTTCGAAGAAGCCGTTCTTCTGCGATTCGACGGCCAGGTCCTGGGACCGCTTGGCGAACTCGTCCATCCGCTCCCGGGTCACCCCGTACTTCTCGGCGACGTTCTCGGCGGTGTTGCCCATGGGTATGTACACATGGTCGATGAAGTCGTCCCGGGTCGGCTCGGTGAACCTGAGATTGAGGTCCTCGGGGTCGAGGGCCTTGCCGTAGGTCCGGGTCACCGACTCCGCCCCGGCCGCCACGTAGGTGTCGCCCTCGCCCTGCCGGATGGCGTGGAACGCCATGCGAATCGTCTGGAGCGAGGAGGCGCAGGAACGATTGACGGTGGTGGCGGGGACGCTCTCCGGCATCCCGGCGAGGAGGGAGGCGGGACGGGCCAGGTTGAATCCCTGCTCATGATGGGTCAGACCGCATCCGACCATCACGTCCGCCACCGATGCCCGCTCCACCTCGGGCACCTTCTTCATCAGGGCGTCGATTGCGAAGCCGGCCAGGTCGTCGGCGCGAACGTCGATGAGCGAGCCCTTGTAGGCACGCCCTATCGGCGAGCGTGCGGTGGCGACAATCACGGCTTCAGGCATCAGTGGCTCCGGGTCGGGTCGGGGAGGCGAATCTTGATCACGCACTCAAATCATAAGTCGACCGTAGCCTTGCCGCGATGAGGTCACTGGCGCGGCTGGCTCTGCTCCTCCTCGTCGCCTGTGCCCCAGGCGCCGACGGGGGAAACACCGCGACCACCGGCCCCTCGGCCACCACCACCGGCACGCCACCCCCGGCCACGAGCACGATCCCGATCGGGCCGACCCAGGCCCCTTCCGGGTGCCCCGAGGACGTCGGGTTCGTCGATGGCGGGCGGGTGCTCAGGCTCGACCAGCCGACGTCGGACACCAACACCCTGGGCCTGGCCTCTTGGATGACCGCCGAGGGCTGCGAGCAGTTCACCTTTCGCTTCGAGACCACCGAAGGCGCCCCGGCCACGACGCCGCCCACGATCGTGGCCGACTTCAGCGAGTCGCGTCAGGTGTTGAGGGTGTGGACGTCGGCCGATTCGAGCGTGGTCACCGATCAGTTGGTCGAGACGCCGCTGGTCGACCGCATGTTCGTGGTCAGGGGTCTGGCCGGAGGGACGTACATCGACCTTCATCTGCATGGCCCGGCTCAGGCCAGGGCCGAGGTGTCCAACTCGCCGGCCAGCCTCACTGTTCATCTCGAGCCCGGGATCGACCCCTTCGACTCGACCGCGGTGTACGGCCCGACCGTGGTGGTCACCGGTCCGGGCGCCGGCGCCGAGACCGTCGCCGGCATTCCCTTCGACGTGACCGGGTACGCACGGATCGTGGAGGCGAATGTGCTGATCGTCGCCAGCATCGAGGGTCAGCCGGTGGCCGAGACCACGGCAGCCACGGCCGACTCGACCGAGACCTGGGGGGAGTTCTCCACCCCGATCCAGCTCCCTCCCGGAGAGGTGTCGTTGTTCGTCGGCGAACCGGGCCCCGATGGGGGCGAGCCGATCGGTGTGACTGTCGACTTCACGGTTCGATGAGACCGGGGATCAGGTCGATCTCGATGCGCCCCGACTCGATGTCGACCACGGGGACCAGAGCGTCGACGAAAGGGACCTCGAAGACGAGGCCGTCCGGCTGCTCCACCCGAAGCCGATCCTGACCCGGGCCCAGCACAACATCGATGACTGCCCCGACCCTCCGACCATCGGGTTCGAAGACGGCGAGCCCGATCAGATCCGCCGGCCAGTACTCGTCGTCGCCGAGCGGGCGGCGCTCCGCTACGGACACCTCGAGGCCGCGCACCGCCTCGGCCGCGACGCGGGACTCGAGACCGTCGAAGATCACCTGGAACCCCCGGTCGACCCGGCGAATCGCTTTCACCACGTGGGGGTCGCCGTCGAGAAAGACGGTCATCCCGGGTTGGACACTCACGACGTCTTCCTCGTCGACGTAGAGGCCCAGATAGCCGTCCAGGC
>DASUSU010000253.1:0-24093 GCA_036374915.1 Acidimicrobiia bacterium
CGTCGGGCGGGATGCCCCACCCGACGGCGGGCCGCGGGCATCGCCTCGGCGATCACGGTGGACAGCTGGCTGGTGGAATCGAAAGGACGCCCCGCCACGATGGCCCGGGCGATGCGTCGGGCCAACGGCTCCTCGCCGTAACGTCGGATGACTTCGCCGAGCCGCTCTTCGGGCCATTCGTTGACGATCTCGGCTGCCGTGTGGATCGCATCGGGGCCCATGCGCATGTCGAGGGGGCCGTGGTGGCGATAGGAGAACCCCCGGCCGGGCTCGTCGAGCTGATGGGAGGACACCCCGAAGTCGAAGAGGACCCCGGCGACGGGGTCGGTGGTGGCCGAAGCCACCAGGTCGGCGAGATCGGCGAAGTTGCCCTGGACGGCGAGCACCCCGAGCTCCCCAGCGTTGGCCAGGGCCTCCGGGTCACGATCTATGGCAATGACGGTCACATCTTCTCCGAACTCATCCAGCATGCGGCGACTGTGGCCGCCACCGCCGAAGGTCGCGTCCACCACGACCCCGGGCAGGACGGGGGCCATCAGGTCGACCACCTCCTGCGCCAGAACCGGCCGGTGAAAGTCCCGGTCTTGGTTGTTCCGGTCCTGGCTCATGGCCAGCCCCCCGGGCGCTGGTACCAATGAGAAGCGGGCGGAGTCAGGGGCCTTCCATTGGTTCCGGGGGGCTGGCGATGAACCAGCCATCGCTGCTGGTGGCTACTCGTCCTCCTCCAGGTAGCTCTGGTCGCCGGTGGCCCGGTCGTCCAGGTACAGCGTCTTGTTCCACAGCTCGACGTGGTCGTAGACACCGATCACCGCGATCTCGGAGGAGGCGCGCAGATCGGCGAAGTCCCTGAGGTCGGGCTTGATCAGGACCCGGCCCGACTTGTCCAGGTTCTGCAGGTCGGCGCCGGCGAACACGGTGCGGTTGAAACGTCGGCCCGAGCGGTTCTGGGTCATCTCGGTCACCTCGGCTGCCCTGGCCTCGAACTCGCCGGCCGGGAAGAGGACGAGCTGACGGTCCTGACCCTTGGTGACGACACAGCCTTCTTCGAGACGACGGCGAAAACCGGAGGGCATGACCACTCTGCCCTTCTCGTCGAGACTGTGGAAGTACTCGCCAAGGAACACTTCTCTGCTTCTCCGTCCGTCCTCATCTCGGTGACCTTCTCGTGGTCGTCTTGTCCGCCACTATGACCCACTTTGCCCCACTTGTCAACCTTTTCCCCCACAGGGTCCCATTCCGATGGCGCGCGGCTCCACCGACGCACAAGCGGTGAGTGTCTCCGGTGTCGACCGGGTCAGCGAGAGGCGAGAGCGCCCGCAACCATCTCGGGAGGGGGCGGGGCCGGAGCGACCGGGGGATGGGCCGGGCTCAGGGGCCGGTGCCACCAGCCCACGTCGTGCCACTCCCCCATCTTGTGCCCCGCACGTGGGAACACCCCGACCGGGGAGAACCCCACCGAGCGATGAAGCGACTCACTCGCCGGATTGGGCAGGGCGATCGCGGCGAAGGCGTTGGCAAAGCCCCACAACGTGGCCACCTCGATCAGGGCAGAGTAGAGCTGGCGACCAACCCCACGACCCTGATGCCCTCGATCGATGTAGATCGTGGTTTCCACCGACCACCGATACGCGGGGCGATCCTTGAGTGCCCCGGCATAGGCGTAACCGACCACGACACCACCCTCCTCGGCCACCAGCCACGGGTACCCGGAGCCGACCTTCTCGATGCGCGAGGCCATCTCGACCGGGCCCGGGGGCTCGAGCTCGAACGAGATCGCGGTTTCCCGGACGACCGGGGTGTAGATGGCGGCTAACGCCGGGGCGTCGTCGACCGTCGCCGGACGGAGCCGGGGCACACCTAGGCCACCTCGAGATACGGGTGCCAGGCCGGATCGACCTGATAGCCGGTGGAGGCGTAGATCCAGGCGTAGCGTCGGGGCGGGCCCGGCTTGGTGTTGAGGCGGAGACCCGCCTCGACCGGGAGGCGGTCCCCCTTGGAGATGTTGCAGGGACGACAGCAGGCGACCACGTTCTCCCAGGTGTGATCACCGCCTCGTGACCGGGGCAGGACGTGATCGAGCGACTCGGCGGGTCCGCCGCAGTACTGGCAACGATGCCCGTCACGGCCGAATACCGCCCGACGGGTCACCGGGGCCGACCGTCGGTACGGCACCTTGACGAACCGATTGAGACGAACCACCGAGGGCACGTCCACCGAGATGCTCTCGGAGATCCAGGTCTCGTCCTTGCCCACCACCACCGTTGCCCTCTGATTGAGGACGAGCACGACCGCCCGGCGCGCGGTCACCACCGATAACGGCTCATAACTGGCGTTTAGTACGAGAACCCTTGCCATGAGAAGCGATTTCCGGGAAGGACGTTACCAATCCGTGTGGCTCAGTTTTCCGTCATTCGTCTCGGAATCCGCCTCCACCACCCCCATCGCCCTCCCCACCGCCAGGGAGAGGGCCATGGTCCAACCGTCCACGATGTCGGAGCGGCCTACCCGCTCCTCCTTCCCGTCGGTGACGACCACGCTCAGCACGCCTTTGTCGGAGAGGCTCACCTTGCCGACCTCGAGCGGGATCCTGCCCAGCACCTGGCACCAGGCGTCCGACAATCCTTGGGCGATAGCCATCGGGGTGGACGGGACCAGACGAAACGAACGGATGGCGGTGCCGATCACTTCGACCCTGGCCCCGCCCTTGACCGGGCTGATCCGGACGTCGACGCCCAGGGCGGCGCGGGCCTGGGCCAAACGGTTGCCGATCTCCATGGTCCCCTGATCCGGGGACCTGACCCCGTAGGCGACCAGCAGGGCGCGCACCCGCTCCAGGACCTCGGCCTCGTCGGCGTCCTCGTCGAGCCGGACCCGGATACCGGACTCCACGTCCTCCAGGTTCAGCGACACCGAGGCCACTCCCGGTATGTCCTGAAGTCTCTCGACCAGCTTCTCTCTCACGACAGACCCCTCATCCTTCGGCGCCACATCAGGAACGACGCCAGGTCCTCCTGTCGGGTTTCCGACATGCCATTGCCGTAGGCGGTATGAACCCTCCAGGCGATGTAATCCGAGGAGGGAAGGAACCCGCGATGACGACGCATGGCAACACTTACCCGCAAGGCCTCCCACAGCAAAACGGGCCTAGTGACCAGCGTCGGCAGGATCTTGCCCAGACCCGGCCCGATGCTCAACAATCGATAGACACTCCCTCCGCAGACTCTAGTGCCCAAAACGGGGGGCTATCGGTAGAGTCGCGGCCCAAGGAAGCGAACCGGGAGCGTCATTTGTCCGAGGTCTCAGCCCAGCAGATCGAAGCGTTCAGCGAGCGGTTCGACCGGATCGCATCGAACGTCGAGACGGTGATACAGGGAAAACGCGACGTGGTGGAACTGGTCCTGCTCGCGTTGGTGGCCGAGGGGCACGTCCTGGTGGAGGACGTCCCCGGAGTGGGCAAGACCCAATTGGCCAAATCCGTCGCTCGTTCGATCGACAGCGTATTCCAGCGGATCCAGTTCACCCCTGACCTCCTCCCCTCCGACGTGACCGGTGTCTCGGTCTGGGACCGGAATCGCAACGAGTTCGAGTTCAAGGCGGGCCCGATCTTCGCCAACATCGTGGTGGGCGACGAGATCAACCGCGCCAGCCCGAAGACCCAGTCCGCCCTGCTCGAGGCGATGGAGGAGCGACAGGTCACCTCGGATGGCGTCACCCGCCCCCTCCCCCTTCCGTTCATGGTCATGGCCACCCAGAACCCGCTCGAGCACGAGGGCACCTACCCGCTGCCCGAGGCACAGCTCGATCGGTTCATGATGCGGGTCGTGATCGGCTACCCGAGTCGGCAAAAGGAGTTGGAGATCCTCGACACCCATGGCGTTCGCTCCACCTTCTACGACCTTCAGCCGGTGGTCTCGGTGAACGAGATCGAAGAGATGGTGGCGGTGGCGCGAAGGGTGACCGTGTCCCAGTCCGTCAAGACCTACATCGTCGACCTGGTGGAGGGCACCCGCAACCACGCCGATGTCCTGCTCGGCGCCTCGCCTCGCTCCGCCCTGTTCCTGCAGCGGCTCTCCCGGGCCCGAGCCGCCTCACAGGGCCGGGAGTACGTCACCCCCGACGACATCAAGGCACTGTCCCACCCGGTGCTGGAGCATCGCATGGCCCTTCGCCCCGAGGCCCAGATGCGAGGCGAGTCGCTGCCAGAGGTGATCGACGAGTTGATGACGAGACTGAGAGTGCCGGGGACCACATCGAGGATCGCCACCTGATGCCCACCCTCAGGGGCTGGGCTCTCTCCGGCGCCGGCCTCGCCCTGCTCGTGCTCTGGTATGCCCTGGGGGAGGTGGAGCTCCTCCTCACCGGTGTGATTCTCCTGCTCGCCCAGGCGGTCGCCCTGATCTACGTGAGGAATCGGCGGCCCGATCTGGAGGTGAACCGACGTCTCGGCTCATCCACGGTCCACGATGGGGAGACGACGACGGTGACCCTCCTCGTCGAGAACCTGGCCCGCCATGCCATCAGCCATCTCACCATCGAGGACGACGTGAATCGGCTCGGGGTGGCCACCTTCGAGGTGGCAAGGCTCAAGAAGAGGGAGTCGACCACCGCCACCTATCGGGTCACCTGTCGCCCCCGCGGCGTGTACCGGGTCGGCCCGACCAACGTCCGAACCAACGATCCCCTCGGCCTCGCCGAGATGTCGGTTGGAACCGGGCCGGTGGACAGGATCGTGGTCTACCCGGCCGTCGAGGATCTGACCGGCTTTCCCATGGTGCGGGGTCAGGACCCGGCGATGCAGGCGTCCCGCCCCGAGCACAGCAGGAGGGGCGGTGAGGACTTCTACACCCTCCGCGAGTATCAGCAGGGAGACGACCTGCGCCGGGTGCACTGGCCCTCCTCCGCCCGCACCGACCAGCTGATGATCCGCCAGCTGGAGACCCCGTGGCAGTCGCGGGCCCTGGTCCTGCTCGACGTGCGCACCGCGAGCTACGAGTCCCAGGATGCATTCGAGAAGGCGGTCTCGGGAGCAGCGACGGTGGTCACCCACCTGATCGGGTCAGGGTTCGACGCCGACCTCTGGGCAGGCGATGCCGACCCGATCGACGCCAGGAGATACTCCTCGGCCATGGAGAGGTTGGCTCTGGTCCAGCCCGACTCGGCGATCGACATCGAGGCGGTGGCGGGCCGGATCCGGCAGAAAGGGGGCGGTGGGGCGCTGGTCATCGTCACCGGCGTCGCCGATCGCCCTCTGCTCAGCGTGCAGCAGCTTCTCGCCGGCGACTATCCGACCACCGTGCTGATGACCGCTTCGGCGTCGACCTCGCAGACTCTGGTCGGCTTCCATCGGATGGGTGTCGCCACGGTCTCGGTGGCCCCGGACGGAGTGTGGGCACCGGCATGGATGACGGCAATGGGTACCCCATGGACAACGGTCTCGGCCGGCTAGCGGGGGTCGCCGCCTTCGTCTTGATGCTCCTCCGTCTGGGGCGTCTGCTCGACTCCGGCCCCGAGGCGCCCGCCTGGCAGCTCATCATGGTCGCCTCGGCCTTCCTCGGCGGCGTCATCTGGTGGCTGCTCACCCAGACTCTCAGCAACCGGCGAATCGTCCTCTCGGTGTTCGCCCTGGCCGGGCTCGCCCTCTTTCTCCGGATCTCCGTCTCACACACCCTTTTCGCCGGTTTCCTGCCCACAGTCGACACCGCCGGCGCCCTGGTCCGTGAGCTGGCCCAAGCCCTCGACCTGATCCGATTCGGAGTCGCCCCCGTCTTCCCCACGTCGGGGATCGTGGCCATCCTCTCGCTGCTCATGTGGTTGACCGGCGCCGCCTTCGTCTGGGGGGCGTCAGGCGGCCCGGCGATCGCCATGTTCGCCCCTTCGCTCGGTCTCTACCTCCAATACGCGGTGATGGACCGGGTGCCGGCGGGTCGGGGGTGGATGGGGGCGGCGGCCGCCGTGATCGCCCTGGCTCTGGCTTCGATCGGGCTCGAGCGACGTCAGGAGTCGGGGCGGGTCCGGGACCTCGAAGGACGTCCCCTGGCCCGCCGGGCCGGCAGCATGGCGCTGATCCTGGCCACCCTGGTCGCCGTGGGCTCGCTGTTCGTTGCAGACCGCGCCTCGTCCCTGGTCCCACAGAACGGTCATGTCCGCTGGCGTTTCGGCGGCGGGTACGGCCCGGGGTTCGGCGGCATCACCTTCGACCGGCTCGCCGACCTCCAGCAGAGCATCATCCGGCGGTCCAACGCCATCCTCTTCCTGGCCACGCTCGACCCCAACGCCCCGCCCGCCGACGAGATCTACTGGCGGATGGAGAGCCTCGACGTCTTCGACGGGACGGCCTGGCGACCCTCGGCCGACCGCGCCGACTTCTACGAGCCCGGCCTCGGGGGCGGTGATCCCGACTACGCCTACCGGGGAACCACCCAGGAAGTCACCCAGCGAGTGAAGATCGTCAACCTCAGGTCCCAGGTCATCCCGACAGCAGGGATAGGCCAGTTCTTCCGCTCGGAGTCGGTGAATGTGAGCGCGTTTCAGATAACACCGGACGGGTCGGTCATCTACCAGGCGGAGCTGGACGAAGGCGACGAGTACGAGGTGCATGCCGTGCTCAGTCTCGACGGCGACGATCTGGGCGCCCTGGCCACTCTCCCCGACGGCACCCTGAGCCCCCTTTTCGCCAACGCGGCCGAAGCCGGGGCCACCTCGCTCCAGCCCGGCCCCGCACCGGGCGATGTCACCTCCCCCGCCGACATCGACAGGTTCACCGAGCTGCCCGAGCTGCCCAGCGGCATAACGCAGCTGGCGAGACAGCAGACATCTGGAGCGGCCACTCCGTTCGAGGCGGCATGGCTCCTCCAGCACTGGTTCCGGGACAGCGGGGAATTCGTGTACTCGACCGACGTGTCCACCGGCCACGGCAGCCTCGATCTGGAGAACTGGCTCACCGACGAGTCGAGTCTCAACTATCGGGTCGGCTACTGCGAGCAGTTCGCCGCCGCGATGACGGTTCTGGGACGAGCCATCGGCATTCCCAGCCGGGTCGTCTGGGGCTTCACCCCGGGAGCAGTGGAACAGCAGCCGGACGGCACCGACGTGGTCGTGGTCCGTGACAACAATGCCCACGCCTGGGTCGAGATGTGGATGGACGGCTTCGGGTGGGTGCGTTTCGACCCGACCCCGCGCGGGGACGGCGCACTCCCCGAGAGCGTCACAGCCGAATTCGATCCGGCTGCCTTCCTGCCTCCTCCGGGAGAGGGGCCGATCACCATCGATCAACCGGGCTTCTTCGAGGCAGACCCGTTCAGCCCGTTCGACGATTCCGACCTCGGGGTCAGCGGCGACGGCTCGGGATTCGAGTTCACCTGGGTCTGGCTTGTGGCGCCTGCGGCGCTGGTGCTCGTGAGCCTGATCCCGATGTTGAAGGCGTTCCGGCGAAGACGGCGGATGAGGAGACTGGCCGAGGGCGACATCACCGCGGCCTGGGACGAGATCGTCGATCGTCTCACCGATCTTCGCTCACCGGTGCCGGCCCACCAGACCCCGCTCGAGTTCGCCCGGGCCACCGATCGCTCCCTGGTCCCGCTCGCGTCGTCGTACTCGGCCGCGGTGTACGGGAGCCGGACCGGTCTCGGCACGATGACCGACCTGATCCAGGTGGAGAGCTGGCTCAAGCTCCGCTACGAGAGCGGTGAGCGCACCATTGCCGCCTTCAACCCCCGCTCTCTGCTCAACCGCGACTGAGCTCCCTCAGCCTCCTGCGGCCTGCTCCTCGCTGATGTCGTCCTCGACCCGCCGGAGCATCTCGAGGAACCGGGCCCGGTCGAGCTCGAACCTGGTGACGTCCTCTTCCACCTCACGGGCGATCTCGTCGATTGCGACGAAGAAGGCGAGCTGACCCTGGCGCAGGGCGTCCATCAACTCTCCCTCGTCCGAGCCGACATGAAAGATGGTCTGCCCATCGGTGACGAGCTTCACGTCGGCGAGATGGTCGTCCATCTCGCCCTCCCGGCGCAGGTAGTCCCACGCCCGTCGCACCCGCTGCAGCGACATCCCGTTGTCGAGGAGACTGCGGACCACCCGCAGCGCCACCAGGTCGCGGAAGGAATAGAGACGGCGCACTCCGGGTCTGCCGCCTGTTGTCTGTATCGAAGGTTTGACCAGTCCTACTCGGTCCCAGTATCGAATCTGATGATGAGTGCAGTTCGTCAGCCGGCATGCCTGCTCGGCAGTAAATGACTGATCCACGCTTCCCTTCCTAAAGCCAACAGACCGACCCAGAGCCGTGGGCCGTTTGTCCTTCTCCTCGAGCGGTGGAACCTCCCGAGACTACCGCTGGGGGCGGGAACAATAGCCGGTTGGAATCAGTCGCGACGAAAGGGGTCCTGCCAGCCGGACCCCGGCTCTTCGCCCTGGCGCTCCTCCACGGCCGATCGCCATGTCCGGGAGCGGAGCCCGGCGACGAGGGCCGCCGCCGAGCCGACCAGGAGTGCGAAGCCGAGGAATGCGATCAAGGTGCTGGTGGCGAAGAAGGCGATGACGACGGCCAGACCCGCGATCACACCGACCATGGCGAGCCGGATGCCGATCCGCGACGGTTTGGAGATATGGCGCACGGCGCGAGCCAGTTCCGGATCCTCCTCGTAGAACTGTCTCTCGATCTCGGCGAGGATCTTCTGTTCGTGATCATCGAGGGCCATCTCAACCTCTCAACATCGATCAGCACCCGTTGACACAATACACCCCACCCGGAGACAGTTCACCTGGCTGATTCGTCCCCGTGGTCGAGATGGCCGAGGAGACGGGCAGGCTCGACCGAGTGCTCCCCGAAGCGCTCCCGCACCTCGGCCACCGCGCCGGCAACCCTTGCCCAACTCGCGTCTGTGTCGATCGACAACTGCCTCGGCGCCCGGGTGGGCTCGAGCCCTGATCCTCCCAGCCCGAGCAAGCGGATCGGGCGCCCCGGATCGATGCTGCCGATCAGCTCGGTGGCCTTCAGGTACAGGTCGCGGGGGCTGTCGACCACGCCGCCGGGGGTGATGCTGCGTGTGACCGTGGTGAAGTCGTCGTACCTGACCTTGAGGGTCACGGTCCGGGCGGCCAGACCGGCGCGATGGAGCCGGTCGGCGAGACGCTGGGCATGGGCGAGGAGTGCGGTCTCGACGATGTCCGCCCCCTCCAGATCCCGGGCGTAGGTCTCCTCGACCGAGATCGACTTGGCCTCCGTGTCCGGTGTGACCGGGCGGGGATCGACGCCCCGGGCCAGATCGGACAGTTGACGGCCCTGCGAGGGGCCGAGCGCCCGGAGCAGGGTCGGTTCGGGGAGCTCGGCCAGGTCCCCGATGGTGACCACGCCAAGACGTTGCAGCCCGGCCAACGTGGCCGGGCCCACACCCCACAGCGCTTGCACCGGGAGGGCATGCAGGTACCCCAGCTCGGTCTCCTTGGGGATGTGGCGGTAGCCGTCGGGCTTGGCCGACTCCGAGGCCAGCTTGGCCATGAACTTCGAGCTGGCGATCCCCACCGAGGCGGGCAAGCCGAGACGTGACCGGATCTCGGATCGCACCGACAGGGCGACCTCCACCGGCGTGTCGAAGTGACGGCGGAGCCCGGAGACGTCGAGGAACGCCTCATCGAGGCTGAGACCTTCGACATAGGGGGTGAACTCGCGAAACACCTCGAATACGGACGCCGACATCTCGCCGTACCGGCGATGAGATGGCGGTACGACGATCAGGTCCGGACAGAGGCGGAGGGCGGTGGCGGTGGGTTGGGCGGAGCGCACACCTCGCGCCCGGGCCTCGTAGGAGGCACTGGCAATTACGCCCCTCCCCCCGGTCCCCCCGACCGCGACCGGCTTGCCCACCAGTGAGGCGTCGCCCAGCCTCTCCACCTCGACGAAGAAGGCATCCATATCGACGTGGAGGATCGGCTCGGTCCACATGCCCACTCGAAGTTACCCGGGGCCGGAGCAGGGAACGGGCACAATGCATGGCAATGGCTGCCCTGGTCCATCTCGTACGCCACGCCGAAGTGGACAACCCGACCCACCTGGTCTACGCCGATCTGCCCGGCTTCGGTCTCTCGCCCCATGGCGTCGAGCAAGCGAGGAGGGTGGGCCGCTACCTCGGCCCCAGGCCCGTCGTCGCCATCTGGTCCTCTCCTCTGGAGAGGGCGTTGCGCACCGCCGAAGAGATCGCGGCCCGGACCGGGGTCCCGGTCAAGGTCGATCCCGACCTGACCGAATGGGACGTGGTCGGGCGTTGGAAGGGACACGCCTGGCGGGACATACCACAGGCCTTTCCCGGTGAGCTCGAGGCTTACCTCGAGCACCCCGAGATCCTCACCTTCGCCGGCGAGACGCTCGAGGAGTTGGCCGAGCGAATGGCGGCCGTGGCCAGACGTCTCGACACCGAGCATCCGCACGGCGACGTGGTCATCGTCTCCCATCAGGACCCGATCCAGGCCGCCAAACTGCGCTTGATCGGGTCACCACTCGGCCAGGTCCATCAGGACAAGCCGGGGCACGGGTCGGTGGTGACACTCCGTCCCGGGCCTGCCTGGCGGGTGGAGACGGTCTGGGAGCCGGGCGAGTCACCTCGCTTCGGCGAGAAGTCCGGTCTCAGGGTGCTGCAGACGGCGGATAGCCCGGAGGACCCGACTTCGGCTTGAGCAAGGCCGCTGCGAAACTCTGCAGGTGAAGGCGCCCCTTCTCTCCGCCCTCCCATTGCTGGCGGCTCTCGTCTGGACCGGCGCACTCGCCGCCGACCCGGGCTCTCTTGCCCCGCTGTCGGTGCTGCTGGTCGCGATCGGCCTCCTGGCGATGGCCACGGTCGGGATGATCGGGATCACCGTCACCGGGGGGCGCTGGGCGCACCGGCTCGCCCTCGCCTCGTCGATCGCGACCGCAATTCTCGCAGTGGCCCGGCCCATCGACGTCTGGTGGTTCGCCGGCTTCGCATTCACGCTGCTCGCCGCGGTGTCCCTCCTCTCACCGGCGATGACGAACGCGCTTCGCCGGCTCCCGCCGGCCGGCGGCCCGCCGTGGAGGGCTGTGCTCATCCCCCTTCTCCTCATCGGGCTCCCGTTCCTTCTCGGCCTCGCCGCCTGGGACCGGCCCTCGGCCGCCTCCGGGCTGGTCGGGCTGGGCGCCCCGCTCGCCGCTCTGTGGTACTCCCGGGTCCTCCCCGGCGGCATGCTCGCGGTTCGTGCCCTGTGGCCCGGGCTCGCGCTGGGGCTCGCCGTCACCCAACCGGTGGGGCCGGCCGTCGTCTGCCTGGCCGCGGGCTTGGCGGTGATGGTGCTGGCCTGGCACCCGTCGGTTGCGGTCGCCTTCCATCCACCGAGAGAGATCGGGACCGTCCACCCGATCCCACCCGAGCTCACCCCCAAGGAGGTCCTCGACGCAGCCGAGCTCGACGACCGGGGCCGGCCGAGACGATGAGACGACGGCCCAACCCGTGGATCGCAATCCCCTCCCTCGCCCTCGGGCTGCTGGCCGGGGCCCTGGGCTGGGTGGTGACCGACGTCAGCTGTCGTCAGCCCGACGGCGCTGGAGGCTTCTCCTCATGCACCGGGTGGGTTGTCCTGGTCGCAGTCGGGTCGTTCATCGTGGTGACCATCGGAGTCGCCCTGATACTGGTGCTGGTGTATCGCTCGATAGCCGAGTGGAGAGATGCAAGCAACAAGCCATAAGCCATAAGCCATAAGCCAGAAACTGATTCTGGCCTAGGGCCTGAAGCCTATGGCCTAGGCCCATTCAGCTTGCTGAAGATCAATGACACGTTGTGGCCGCCGAAGCCGAACGAGTTGGACAGGGCATGCTCGAAGGTCGCCTCCCGCTTCACGTTGGGCACGTAGTCCAGGTCGCACTCGGGGTCGGGGACCTCGTGATTGATCGTCGGCGGCAGCACCTGGTCGCGAAGCGCCATGATCGAGGCCACCGCCTCCACGGCCCCGGCGCCGCCCAGGATGTGCCCGGTCATCGACTTGGTGGAGGAGACCGGTATCGAGTCGGCCGACTCGCCCATCGCTATCCGGATCGCGGCAGTCTCGGTGGCATCGTTTGCCTCGGTGGAAGTTCCGTGTGCGTTGATGTACCCGATGTCGGACGGCGTCAGGCCGGCGTCGTCCATCGCGCTCACCATGGCCCGAGCCGCTCCGCTCCCTCCGGGTCGCGGCAGGGTTATGTGATAGGCATCGGCCGACATCCCATATCCGGTCACCTCGGCGAGGACGGGCGCCCCCCGCTCGAGCGCGTGATCCAGGTCCTCGAGGACGAGGGCCGCCCCGCCCTCTCCCATGACGAACCCGTCCCGGTCGGCGTCAAAGGGACGTGACGCCCGCTGCGGCTCGTCGTTGCGGGAGGACAAGGCGCGGGCCTGGGCAAAGGTGGCGATGCCGAAGCTGGTGATGGTGGCCTCCGAGCCACCCGCCACCACCACGTCGGCTGCGCCGCGCCGGATCAGCTCTGCCCCGTCGCCGATCGCGTTCGCCGACGCCGAGCAGGCGGTGACCACACAAGTCACCGGGCCGAGCAGGTTGTGCTCGATCGAGGCCAGTCCGGCCGCCATGTTGGGGATGATCCGGGGGACACCGGTCGGGCTGACCCGGTCCGGTCCCCGTTCGGTGAGGGTGACGATCTCATCGATGAACGAGCCCATCCCCCCGAAGCCTGCCCCGACCACCACACCCGCCCGGGTCGCCTCGGGGTCCGTCTCCTCGTAGGAGAGAGCCGCCTGGTCCATTGCCTGACGTACCGCAACCAGGAAGAACTGGGCGAATCGGTCGAGTCTTCGCACCTCGCGCTTGTCGAAGTGCTTCTCCGGCTCCCAGCCGCTGACCTCACCGGCGATCCTGGTTCGGTAGCCGTCACTGTCGAACAGCGTGATCGGCCCGATCCCGGAACGGCCGGCCAGCATTCCCTCCCAGGTCGAGCCAACGTCCTCGCCCAGGGGGGTGACAGCCCCGAGCCCGGTGACGGCGACGCGCCGTCGCTCGGGTGCCATCACTCAGCCTCGAAGCTTCCCATGCACCACGTCGATCGCCTGGCCGACCGTCATGATCGACTCGGCCTCCTCGTCGGGGATCTTCACCCCGAACTCGTCTTCGAGTGCCATCAACAGCTCGACCACGCCGAGGCTGTCCACGTCGAGGTCCTCCTCGAAATGGGCGTCCTCGGTGATCTTGGCCTCTTCCAGCCCGAGCTCGGAGACCAGGACCTCACTGAGACGTCCTGCGATTTCACTTCTCTCCACTATTCCTCCTTTCAATGGAATGCCGGCGGAAAGTTACAGGGCAAGGCCACCATCCACGGCCAATACCTGTCCCGATATGTACGATGCCGCGTCGGAGGCGAGAAAGTCGACCGCTGCCGCAACCTCGTCGGCAGATCCGAACCGCCCCAGGGCGATCGAGCCCTCGGCCTCGTCCTTCACCTTCTGACCCAAGCCTTCGGTGAGATCGGTCGTGATGAACCCGGGGGCGACGACGTTGACCGTGATCCCGCGCGACCCGACCTCCTTGGCGACCGCCTTGGAGAAACCGATCATGCCCGCCTTGGAGGCGGCATAGTTGGCCTGTCCCGGATTGCCGGTGATCCCGGCCACCGAGGCTATAGACAGCACCCGCCCCCACCGGGCCCTCAGCATCGACCGCATTGCGAGCCGGGTGCACAGATACACCGATCGCAGGTTGGTGGCGATCACGAGATCGAAGTCCTCAGGGCTCATCCGAAGCAACAGGTTGTCCCTGGTGATCCCGGCGTTGTTCACCAGCACCGTGACCGGGCCGAGGTCCCGCCCGATCGCCTCGAACATGTCCTCGACCTGCCCGGTGTCGGAAACGTCCGCTCCATAGGCCACGGCCCGGCCTCCGGATCGGGTGATCGATCCCACCACGTCGTCGGCGGCGTCGGCATTGCTCGAGTAGTTGACGGCTACCCGGTGGCCGGAGCCGGCGAGCCGGGAAGCGATCGCCCGGCCGATCCCTCTGGATCCGCCGGTGACCAGGGCGACCCTCCCCTCGGCGAGATCCGTCACGTGAGCTTTTCGGGCAGGCCGAAGAAGTCGAAGTTGGGTTGGAGCAACTCAAGGGTGGTGCGATCCGGGGGCGGCAGCTCGGCATCGCTCTCCCCCAGCGGCTCGACCCGCCCACCCCAGCGGTAGACCGCCGAGCCCCAGCTGAGACCTCCACCGAAGGCGGTGAAGACAATGTCGTCGCCGGGCGCGATCCTCCCCTGCTCCAGGGCTTCGGTCAGGGCGACCGGAATGGTCGCCGCCGAGGTGTTTCCGTAGGAGTGGATGTTCACGAACACCTTGCTCTCGTCGAAACCGAGTCTCCGTGCGGTTGCATCGATGATGCGAACGTTGGCTTGATGAGGGATGAGCAGGTCGATGTCGTCCAGGGAGAGCCCGGCGTCCTTTATCGCCCGCGCCGCCGAGTCACCCATCGTTGTCACGGCGCGCCGGAACACCTCCGGGCCCTCCATGCCGATGGCGCACTGCCGGGGGTCGAGTGGCCCCCGATCCCCCTGGGTGCCGTCCCGGGGGACAGCGAGGATGGGACCGGCCGAGCCGTCCATGCCCAGCTCCGAAGAGAGGAGGCCCACCGGCTCGTCGGTCGGCTCGAGCACGACCGCTCCCGCCCCGTCGCCGAACAGGACACAGGTCGTGCGATCGGTGAAGTCGGTGACGAAGTGCAGCTTCTCGGTCCCGATGAGGAGCACGGTGTTGTTGGTCCCGCCCCGGATCATGTTGGTCCCCACCACCAGCCCGTAGACGAAGCCGGAGCATGCCGCGTTGAGGTCGAGCGCCGCCGCATTCCATGCCTCGAGGCGGCTCTGCACCACCGACGCCGTCGACGGGATGATCGAGTCGCCGGAGCAGGTGGCGACCAGAATCAGGTCGACGTCGTTGACCGTCTTTCCCGCCGCGGCCAGGGCGCGCGATCCGGCGACGGCGGCGAGCTCGGAGGCCTCGACATGGCTGATCCTGCGCTCCTTGATCCCGGTCCTGGTCGTGATCCACTCGTCCGAGGTGTCGACGAGCTGCTCCAGGTCGTGGTTGGTGAGGACGTTCGGAGGCATGCACTTGCCCCACCCGGTTATCTCGGCGTTTCGCATACTCGTCTCCTCAGTGTGCGCCCATGGTACCGATGGTTCCGAGCACCAACGGGATGTCCTCGACCTGGGAGATGGTGTGCACCATCGCCCCGGGGACGGTCCGCCGGGCCAGCCCCGCGGTCACGTCGCCCGGCCCGATGTGGACGAAGGTATCGATCCCTGCCCCGGCCATGTCTTCGAGCGAGCCGGCGAAGAGAACGGGCTCGACGAGCTGGCGAACCAGAAGCTCGGCGATCTGACCCGGTCGGTGGGGCCGGGCCGTGGTGTTCGACCACACCGGGAAGCGCGGGCTCTGCATGTCGCTCGTGTCGAGAGCTGCCGCCACCTCGGCCTGGGCCGGGGCCATGAACCCGCTGTGGAATGCGCCCGCAACCGGAAGCCGGATCACCCGCCGGATGCCGAGCTCGCCCGCGTTGTCGGCCAGCCATTCCAAGTCGTCCTTCCCTCCGGCCACCACCACCTGGCCCGGGGCGTTGACGTTGGCCACTTCCAGCCTGCCACCCTCGTCTCGTCGACGACGAGCGGCGTCCTCGGTCGCCTCCAGGTCGGCCCCGAGCAAGGCCGCCATGCCCGATTCCTCGATCGCGGCGGCAGCGCCCATGGCCCTGCCTCTGTGCGCGACCAGGGCCAGGGCCGTGTCGTAGTCGAAGACCCCTGCCGCGGCGAGGGCGGTGTACTCACCCAGGGAGTGCCCGGCGGCGCCGGCCGGGGTCATCACCCCTGCGGTATCGACCATGTCCCACAAGGCGTAGGAGAGAGCGAGGAGCGCCGGCTGAGCATGCTCGGTTCGGGTCAGCTCCTCCTCGGGCCCGTCGAGACACAGGGTGCGGAGCGAGAATCCGATGGCTTGGTCGGCCCGTTCCCCGAGCAGGTCGGGCCTGGCCTCGAACAGATCGGCCCCCATGCCCACGGACTGGCTTCCCTGGCCCGGGAACAGGATGCCGACACCACTCACCCTCATCGGACTCCGACAACCCGGGCCTGGTTACGGCAGCGCCGAGAGGAGACGGTCGGCGTCGGCCGAGTCGACATCGCGGTGGGTGACGATCCGCAACCCGCTCCCCAGCGGGGGATTCACCCTCACCCCGGCGTTGTCCAGCCTCTCCTTCAGCTCGGCCCAAGCAACGCCCAGGGCAGGAAAATGAACCCGGACCATGTTGGTCTCGACCAACGCCGGATCGACCGCCCCGGGGAAGCGGTCGGCGATGGCCTCGCCGAGACGACGCGCCAGCAAGTGGTCTTCCACCAGGCGGTCCCTCTCGGCCAGGGCCACCCGGGCCGCGGCGGCGATCACGCCCGCCTGGCGCATTCCGCCGCCCAGCCGCTTGCGCAGATAGCGAATCTCGGCGATGAGGTCGGCCTTCCCGCAGACGATGGACCCCACCGGTGCCCCCAGGCCCTTCGAGAAACAGAACTGGATGGTGTCGGAAAGGGCGGCATAGCGGTCGGCGCTCACGCCGCTGGCGATCACGGCATTGAAGATCCGGGCGCCGTCGATGTGGATGCGCAGACCGTGCGCTCGGGCGACTGCGGAGGTCTTCTCCATCACGTCGATCGGGATCACCCGCCCCCCGGAGAGATTGTGGGTGTTCTCCCACACCATCAGGCCGATCCGGGGAAAGAAGCCGGACATGGCCATCGCCTGTTCCACGTCCTCCGGTTCGATTCGGCCGCCGTCGCCGGCCACGGTGCGGAAACCGACACCCGACAGCGCCTGCGGCGCCCCGGCCTCGATACTGCGGACATGGCTCCCCTCGTGAGCCAGCACTTCCTCGCCGGGCCTGGTCTGGGCCATTATGGAGAGCTGGTTGCCCATGGTCCCGGTGGGCACGTAGATGGCGGCTTCCTTCCCGGTGACTGCGGCGGATTCCTCCTCCAGGGTGTTGACGGTGGGGTCGTCCGAGTAGACGTCGTCGCCGAGCGGGGCGGACGTCATCGCCTCCAGCATGCGGGGAGTGGGACGGGTCACGGTGTCGGACCGGAAGTCGGCTGTGCCGTCGGGAAAGGCCATTGCCCCAGGCTATGCAGGTTGGTGGGAGAGGTTCAGCTCATCCGCTCCAGGGCGCGGCGGATCCCCCGGGTCGCCTGGGTGATCCGTTGCTCGTTCTCGACCAGAGCGAAGCGGACGTGTCCCTCTCCCGCCGGGCCGAACCCGACCCCTGGGCTCACCGCCACCTTCGCCTCCTCGAGGAGGCGGATGGCGAAGTCGAGCGAGCCCATCTCGGCCAGGGAATCGGGGATGCCGGCCCAGGCGAACATCGTCCCTCGCGGAGGCTCCAGCTTCCACCCCGCTCGGTCCAGCCCGGTGAGCAAAGCCTCGCGGCGTCCCCGGTAGATCTCGTTGACCTCGTCGACGTACTGGTCACCCTCGTTGAGGGCGATGATCGATGCGATCTGGATGGGCTGGAAGGTCCCGTAGTCGAGATACGATTTCAACTTGGCCAGGGCAGCAACCGCCGCCGCGTTCCCGACCACGAAACCGACCCGCCAACCCGCCATGGAGTGGCCCTTGGTCAGGGTGTACAGCTCCACCGCCACCTCCTCGGCGCCGGGCACCTCCAGCAACGAAGGCGGGGTGTACCCGTCGAAGCCGATGTCGGCATAGGCGAAGTCGTGGACAAGGAAGGCCCCCCAACGGTGGGCCAGAGCGACCAGCTCCTCGAAGAAGGCGAGGTCGACACAGGTGGTGGTCGGGTTGTGGGGGAAGGAGACGACGATGACCCGGGGTGGCGGCTCGGTCCGGGTGAACACCTCGCGGAGGCCGTCGAGAAACGCCCCCGGCCCTTGATCCAGTGGCACCCGCAGTGTCTGGGCGCCGGCCAGCGAGGCGGCGTAGAGATGGATCGGATAGCTGGGATCGGGGACGACCGCAGAGTCTCCCGGCTCGACCAGGGTCCACATCAGGTGGGCCAGGCCCTCCTTGGCGCCGATCGTGGTGATCACCTGGGTGTCCGGGTCGAGCTCGACCCCGAAGCGACGCAGGTAGCGATCGGACACCGCCCGTCTCAGATTGGGGATTCCCCGCGAGGAGGAGTAGCGGTGGTTCCGCGGGTTGCGGGCCGCCTCGCAGAGCTTCTCCACCGCCTCGTCGGGCGAGGGGATGTCGGGGTTGCCGAACCCCAGGTCGATGATGTCCTCGCCCTTGCGCCGGGCCTCCAGCTTGAGAGCGTCGATGGTGGCGAACACATAGGGCGGGAGTGAGCCGATGCGGCGGAAGTCGATCATGAGGTCCTCAAAGTAATAGCAATGAGCTACGAGCAACGAGCAACGAGCAACGAGCCAGAAGGTGTCTGGCTTAATGGCTTATGGCCTATGGCCTATCCCGACAGACGCTCCAGGGCACGGCTGAGGCGGTTGGGGACGATGTTGCGGGCCACCCCCATCACCTCCCGGATCAGGCCGAGGAGGTCGCCGGGCCCGTCCCAGTGCTCCTCCACGATCTCGGGACCGGCCCGCTCGATCAACGAGTCGATGGCCAGCATCATGAACACGGCGTCGTCGGCCCAGCCGATCACCGGGATGAATTCGGGGACCAGGTCGATCGGGCTGGCCACGTATGCCGCAGCCAGTCCGAGTGCCACCTTGGAACGCCGCGGCACGCGGGGGTCTTTGAGCAGGCGACCGACCAGCTTGACCAGGTTGGGCAGCATCAACGCCGCATCCTTGAGCAGTTGCCGAGCCTGGACCGACTCCCCGTCGGGGGGAATCACGTCATCGGGTCTGATCCGGCGTGGCTCTTCTGTCATTCGATATCGATCCTGGTCCGGGTACCGGTGTTGTCGGCCTCATCATCGTCGCCGATCCGGCCTACCTCCTCGATCACCGCCTCGACCGCCTTGAGACCCTCGACCAGTGCCTGGAGCAGGTGGTACGCCGCACGCCGACCGGCCCGGCTGAACGCCTGCATCGCCTCGGACTGGTCTCTCACGTTCGCTTGTCCGGATCTGAGAACGACACGGTGAGGGTGCCGCCGTCGAGACGAGCCCGGGTCACTTCCCTCCTGTGCAGTGCGTCGGGGAGGATGAACGACCTGCGGTAGGGGCCGACCTGGACATAGAGCTCGTGACCGGTCCGGTAGACGTCGAGGTCCGACTTGTCGACGAAGGGGATGTCCATCTCCATCGTGATCCCACTGGCGGTATCGACGATGCGGAATGGGTGGGTGGCGGTGAACCCGGCGATCGGGTCGCGTTCGCCGTAGAGCTCCGAGTACATGTACCGGAGCCGGTCGATGCCGACCATCTCGTCGTCGAAGAGGCGGAGATGGAGTCGTGGCACCTCGGCGAAGGCGTCGTCGATGGTGTCCAGGTGACCCTTCTGGATCGCCCTCCACCTCTCGAAGTAGGGGTCGGCGACCTCCTGGGGAAGGACCCTGTTGACGACGACGCCGTCCACCCCGTAGCCGAAGAGCCCCAGATAGCTGTAGGTGCGTCTCGCCTCGTCGATCACCATCTTCTCCGGGTTCACCACGAGACGGGCCGAAGTCACGCCCGGGTCCGACATCAGCTCCTTCACTCCCTCGATCGACTCGAATACCGACTGGGCCGAGGTGAACACCTCGTCCTGGGGCAGGGGCAGATCGGTGATCCGGCTCAGGATGGGCCGGGCCGCCCTCATCAGCCTGCGCTCGGTGGGCAGCACCTTCTCGAAGTACCAGCTCAACACCTCCGGGAGGGAGAGCAGACGGAGGGTCTCGGCGGTCGGGGCACAGTCGACGACGATCACGTCGTAGGCGCCTGACCGGGCGTGGCGGTTCACCTCGAGCAGGGCGAACAACTCATCCATCCCGGGGAACACCAGGAACTCCTCGGCCTCGATCCCCCCGGCGCCGCCCCAGTCGAGGAGATCGATCAGCTGGCGACGGATCGACCCCCAGTAGCGATCGAGCTGACGCTGGGTGTCGATCTGCTGCCCGTCGAGGTTGGGCACGACCTGTCCCGGGTCGGAGCCGAGTCTCACCGCCAGGGCATCGGACAGCGAATGGGCGGGGTCGGTCGAGGTGACCAGGGTGCGGTGCCCGGCGTCGGCGGCGGCCAGGGCGGTGCAGGCGGCGACCGTTGTCTTCCCCACCCCGCCTTTGCCGGTGACCAGGATGATCCTCATGGTCAGACCCGGTCGGAGACCCGCTTGCGCAGCCCGCGCAACGCGGTGGTCACGATCTGCTTCTCGGCCTGTCGCCTGAGGAAGCCGGGGAGCGTGAAATTCGGTTCCACCGAGAGGGCATAGACCACCTCGGTGGCGCCGTCGACGGGGCTGAAGGAATAGGACCCTTCCAGCATCCTGACGTCCTTGGAGTCGGCCTCGGCCACCCAGCTCAGCCGATTGGGACGGTCGTGGGTGTAGCGGAGCACATACTCGATCTCCTTGACGAAACCCTCCAGGACGAAGCGAGCGCGTTCCACCTGCCCATCGGGCGTGCGCCCCAGGACCTCGACCTCCTTGACCCCGGTGGCCCACTCGGGGTAGGCATCGATGTCGGCCACGACGTCGTAGAGGGCCTCCGCCGGGGCGTCGATCTCGAGAGTCTGGAAGGTGCCTTCGGTCATGATCTGAGAGTGGCGTGAGCCGTTGCCGAGGTTAGCCAGAAGCCGCCCTATTCGAGCCCGGTCAGGTCGAGGGGCACGGCGCGTTCTGTCGCCCTGAAGTACCCGACGTTGCGGCACCGGGTCGGGCCGACCCTCCAGGTGCTGGCCTGTGGCTGATGCACGTCGCCGAACAGGTGCAATCGCGGGCGATGAGCCCGGATGTATCCCAGCAAAGGAGCCGAGCCCCGCTCGGCGCGCCCGGTGACCACGTCGGTCTGGAGGGGGTCGAGAGCCGGGGCGACATGGGTGCACAGGACATCGACCGGGCCGAGCTGCTCGAGGAGCTCCCCCATGGTCTGGTCGGGGACCTCTCCTTCCGCCTGTAGCGGTGTCGCAGCCCCGCCTCCCACGAACCCGAAGCGAAGCCCTTCGATCTCCCGAGTCTGGCCGTGCACGTACTCGTAGCCTGCGGGGAGCGCCCGCTCCAGGGAACGGGGACGGTCGACGTTGCCGTGGATCACATAGCCGTGCCCGCCACGAAGCGCCTCTGAGATCTCGGAGTACTGGGCGTCGATGGCCTCGCCGATTGCGGCGCGCACCTCCTCGACACGGTCTCCGACCCGCTCCAGCCAGAGTCCCCGCATCTGCTGGTAGTCACCGGCGCCCCGCGCCGACGCCGAGGCACGAGCGAAGTCCATGCCGAGAACCTCGGCTACGGCCCCTTCACCGGTCCGGTAGTCGGTGAGGTTGACCAGGTCGCCGAGGATGAGCAGGGTCTCGCCGGTGGCCACCACCCGCCGCAGTGGCTCGAGGGCGAAATGGATGTCAGACAGGACCAGCATCCGACCCGGAGTCACGAGAGGCATACCAAGCCCAGACCGCCCCGGCCGCCGCCCCGGCCACCGCGAGGAGCAGAGCGGTCTGCCAGCTCAGATCGGAGATCGAGAACTCGGCGGAGAGCCCGGCCATTCCGAAACCGACCAATCCTCCGAGCAGGGAACGGCCCCCTGTCCCGATTCGCCGGCCAGGGTCTCGCTCCTCCCGCCCGACGTTCTCGGCGAACGCCCCACCGAGGATGACGACCAGTAGCCCGAGCACACCCAGGGCGAGACTTATCGCGTAGACCTTGACCATGTGTCGCCCGAGGCTAATTGGGCAGACGTGATCAGCCCGCCCGACGTTCGGCCGGCACCAGCCGGAGCCGTGGGACCAGACCCTCTCCGGCCAGGTTGGCCAGGGCATTCACCTCCGACGGGTCGAGATCGACCGGACCGTCGGCGAGGAGAAATGTCACCACGCAGTCGTCGCAAGCACTGGTCCCCTGCATCGCACATTGTTCACAATCGATGAGCATCTCGTACCTCCTGGGGTCAAGGTACGAGACGGGTGGGACAGATTCGTTCTGTGCGGGTCCGCGCCGCTTCTGGCCGCGCGAACCCGCACAGAAAGTGCTCAGCCGTCGATGAGCCCGTTCTCGACGAGCCAGTCGGTGGCGACGTCATCGGGGTTCTGCGCCTCCAACTCGACCCGGCCGTTCAGGTCGAGGAGGACATCGGTCGTGATCAGCTCCGAGATGGAGTTGACCAGCGCGGCGAATTCCTCGCCATACGCCTCGGCCACCTCGTTGCTCACCACGGGGATCACGTTCTCGGGAGCGATGATCTCCTCGGTGCCCTCCAAGGCGACAAAGCCCTCGACGGTTATGACCGGCTGCGTGGAGAAGAGCAGGGCCAGGTCGATCCCGCCCGAGCTCAGGGCCGCCACCCGGGCTGCCCCTTCCTGGATCGCCTCGAACGCCAGATTGTCCAACCCGTAGGTTTCGACCAGGCCGGCGTAGCAGGTCTCACGCTCCTCGCACTCGGGGGGCCCACCGAGTGTCAGATCACCGAGCCCGGCGAGATCGGAGACCGTGGACACGCTGTTCTCCTCGGCGAAGTCACCGGTCACCACGAACACGTTCTTGTCCTCACCTGGTGCGGGCTCGAGCACCGTGACTCCGACCTCGGCGAAGAGGTCGGTCAGGGTCTGAACCGCTGCCGCCTGGTCCGTGGGAGCCTCCGCGCCGAAACCGACCGCGATGGCCGACCCGAGGTACTCAGGCAGGAACCCGATCGCCCCCGACTCGATCTCGGGGAAGATCAGCTCGCGTGATCCCAGGTTCAAGTTCCTCTCCACCGTGTAGCCGTTCGCCTCGAGCGCCTGGGCATAGATCTCGGCGAGGATCACCGACTCCGGGAAGTTGAACGAGGCGACTGTGATCGCCGGCCCTTCGCCCGGCCCATCGCTGGTGGTGCTGGTCGCCTCTGCCCCTGTGGTCGTCGTCGCTTCGGCTGAGGTGGTCGTCGCATCACCGCCTTCGGCGGTGGTGGTGGTTGCGTCTTCACCCGAACCTCCGCCGCACGCCGCTACCACGAGCATCGTTGCAAGGAGGGTCGCCCCAAAGACGCGTCTGCGGAGAAGTTTCCGCATGGGTCTTCCTTTCTGTTGGGAATGTAATCGGCGCCCCGAAAGGCGCCGACTCCACCAACCCTAACCCGAGCCCCCGTATTCCAGGCCGAAGGTGTCAGGAAGCCGACGCCACCACCTCGACCTCCTCGGACGCCAGGCGCCGCACCCCGGCCGGGAGGATGGCCCGCTCGGCCATCGAGTAGAGCCGGTCGGCTCCCAGGGTGAGCAAGGCGATGAGGAGAGCCCCGGCGAAGATCTCGGCCCGGGCGCCCGGTCCTTGGGCGAACCCGCGCACGACGTACTGCCCCAGACCGCCTCCCGAGGAGAGAACCGCGGCAAGCGGGACCGTGGCCAGCACCTGGATCCAGGAGATGCGGATCCCGGCCAGGATGACCGGTGCCCCGACCGGGACCTCGATGCCCCACAGCACCTCGTCCTCCTTGTAGCCAAGACCCCGGGCCGCCTCCACCGTTGCCGGTGGCACGGTCACGATGGCGGTGTAGGCATTGGTGAAGATCGGGGGAATGGCCAAGGCGACCAGGGCCACCACGGCCGGCCAGAACCGCAGGTCCACCCCGGCCCGGGCAAAGAACACACCGGCCAGTATGAGCAGGCCAAACGATGGGACGGCGCGGCCCACGTTGACGATCGCATTTGCCGCGAATTCCGCCCTGCGCTTGTGGGCCAACCACACCGCCGCTGGAAGAGCCACGGCGACGGCGATCGCCATGGGCAGGATCGCCAGCCAGAGATGCTCGAGGGTCCTGGGGAGGATCCCGTCCGCGCCCGTCCATCTGCCTGGCTCGGAGAACCACTCCGTCAGCTCGGAGAGGAAACCGCTCATCTCGTCGCCCCGCGCCGCACCCACGGTGTAAGGGCTCGACCCAACGCCAACAAGGAGACATCGAGCACCGCGGCAAGCGCGACCGAGAGGACCACTCCGACGATGATCTCGGTGGGGAAGATGATGGATCGCCTCAGCCCGTCCAGGATGAAGAACCCGTG